>JAQWBH010000618.1 GCA_028707405.1 Parabacteroides sp.
TCTTCTTCGTTAGCATGCAAACGGCGGAAGTTGGTTTCCCATTTGGTTTTGTAGAGTTCGTAACGACTTTCCAAACTACTCAAATGAGGAGGTGCAATATCTATTAGCAGATTATTAAGATCAGCATATTCGCTCATTATATCCATATACTGTTCTCTATCAAAACTGACCAACTCATTGGATCTAAAATCCCAAGAGCTTTCATGAGAGTCCCAGTCAAGTTTGGATATGGAGATGTTTTGGCCGCAAATTATTTGAATATTTTTATGATTTACAATTTTTTTATATGGTAATTTCCCAATCATACCTGCAGTTAAATTGATAGTCGGAGCTAACATGTCAAAAAATGTTTTTGCTACTTTGCTATTCAGATATGCCATGCAAACATGAAGTTCATCAAGATTTTCAGAAAACATTGAATCGCCAGCTTGATCAAAAAAACACCCGCTTGGAAAATATCTAAGTGTAATTCCTCGTGAAGCAATTCTATTCCAGCTGATACCTGGAAGTTTATAATATTGTTGATTACGTAAAACGGAACTTTTACAATTCTTAATGTCTTCTCCATCATTGAACCAATAAATGAACTCATTGAGGTTTCCATACCATTTTCTAAAATCTCCTCCGTTTACTAAAGGGAACCATTTGATGTCTTTATCTTTTATCGACACCTCCATCCACACACGTATATACTTACTATTATTACCCGTTTGTAATCCTGTTGCAGGGTTGAAATTAGAAGCAACACTGGTTTCGTTAATAATACTAATGATATCATCTGAAAAAGTATAACAGAATGGGGCATTTATAATTTTATTAAATTTGCTTTGTTCACATTCATAGAATATCTTTTGACCAGATAAACCATCTCCTATGTCAAATGTTCGTGAATCATAATCGGCAAATTTATATCTAAATATTTTATCCTGTTTTGCCTTAATAAACAAATCGCTAATGTGTCTTGGGTCTATTCTGTAGAATGTACGTTCATAAAGTTTGTAAAATTGGCTAATAACATCAGCTTTTTTACTAGATAAACTAAAAGCGATAGAGCCCCAATCGTTTCCGAAATTTCCACGTCCCATATGAAGAAGGCTATCAATGTTAAAATTAGCCAATAAACAGCCCCTTAAATCTCCGAATGAAAAATTGACCAACCAAGTAGGTTGAACAATCATAGATATATATCCATTTTTCTTAATAGATTGCATAGCTAGCATCATAAATACAGAATACATATCAGATGCCCCTTCTTTGTAATTTTGGATGATATGATTATATAGTACTTCATTCATATTAGCGGCTTTCATATATGGTGGATTCATTACCACCGCCGAGTACTTTTCCGTTAGAGCCAATATCAATTTTATCGCAGGTATTATTTTCTGCACCCCATCCGGAACAGAAGAGGCGGTGTCCCAATACGTCATAGCTTGTATTAAAGCAAAGCGAGTACCCTCAGAGATGTCGAACTTCATAATCGATCCAAGCGAATTGGAATCCTTCATCAATTCAAAAGCAACATCCAGTTCTCTCTTCATTTTTGGTGTATCACAGTCTCTCAGAAATTCAGAGACAGCAGATTTCCGCACTTCATCCGATACGAGTTTGGGCATTGTCAATACATTAGGCAAGCAATGTGCATCAACATAAGCGCGTTCCCGTTGGCTGGCTTTGAGTAGTAATGCAAATGTTGCTAACTGTTGTGCTCGTTTATCTAAGTCAATGCCTGTCAGGTTATAGCGAAAAATATTCTCAATCGCTTCGCTACGGGTATAACCCTCTGCAATATATAAATCGAACAGGATATCGAAACATTCATTCATTATATGTCCCGAACCACAAGCCAAATCGGCTACTTTCAAATCGGTCAGCTCACTGTAGCGGTATATGTTCTCTTCGGGTGTAGCTTCTCCTTCCACTAAGTATTTCCAATCCTCTTTGAAAGCAGTGGCTGATGGATTGTTGTCTAAATAGATACGTCCTACGGTATTTTGCACCATATACTTCACAATCCAGTTGGGTGTGAATATCTGCGTAGCCGCAGGAATCTCATCGGCAGTGTATTTTCCTTTCTTAGCAAACACCTCGTCTTTGCGTTCCGAAATATAGAATTGATAGAGCCATCCAATCAGTTCGGGCGATTGATAATCATTGTCGGAGATAAATACTGTATGGTTGAGCATATCCATAAATCCACCTTCGGCAAGAATATTGTTGGGCAATAGCAATTCGGTATAGTCGGCTATGCTTCCAAAACAGTTCTTGATAATGGGATTCTGTCGACACCAAGCGGTGATTAAAACAGCAAATTGCTCGGTGGTTTTAGTGTCGTTGTCTAAGAGTTCCATCAGGTACGAGTGTTGTTCTTCCCTCATCGTCGGAATGCGTCCGCTGCGGGCGGAATCCACAATAAGAGGTGTACGTGCCACATCGGCAAAGTCGAGAATCGGCTCTGCCAATCCGTTTTTTTGCAGAATACGGATAGCCACCAAACGGTTAAACCAGGTGTA
>JAQWBH010000152.1 GCA_028707405.1 Parabacteroides sp.
TTGAACTACTGGACCGGCATAAAAGATATATGGTTGGAGCCGGAATCAATACCAGAGATTATAAAGAAAGAGTACCTGCACTGGTGGATGCGGGAGCTGACGTGCTTTGCATCGATTCCTCCGAGGGCTTCTCAGAATGGCAGAAATTGACGATTGAATATATACGAAAAGAATACGGAGATGAGGTTAAAGTTGGTGCCGGAAATGTGGTAGATGAAGAAAGCTTTCTCTTCTTAGCAAATGCCGGGGCTGATTTTATCAAGGTCGGCATCGGTGGGGGATCCATCTGTATTACCAGAGAACAAAAGGGGATTGGACGGGGACAGGCTACTGCTGTCATAGAGGTAGCGAAAGCCAGAAATCAGTATTATAAAGATACCGGTATATATATTCCCATCTGTTCCGACGGAGGTATTGTTTATGATTATCATATGGTTTTAGCTCTGGCTATGGGAGCGGATTTCCTTATGCTGGGAAGATATTTTGCCCGCTTTGATGAAAGCCCTACTAACAAACTCAATATAAACGGTAATTATGTAAAAGAGTATTGGGGTGAAGGAAGTAACCGGGCAAGGAATTGGCAACGCTACGATATGGGCGGCGAGGATAAACTTTCGTTCGAAGAGGGAGTTGATTCTTATGTACCTTATGCCGGATCACTTAAAGACAATGTTACACTATCCTTGAACAAGGTCAGGTCAACTATGTGTAACTGTGGAGCTATGTCGATTCCGGAGCTTCAAAGCAATGCAAAGATTACTTTGGTTTCTTCAACAAGCATTGTTGAAGGCGGTGCCCATGATGTTATTTTAAAAGACAGTGTGAGCAGCCAAATAAGATGAAACCCGTCAGAGTTTGGGTATCACCGAAAAAGATAGTACCTCATATTATATACGAAGTATATTTGGGAGGTTAAATATGGAATTTAAAGGTAGCCAAACATATCAAAACCTACAGACAGCTTATCAGGGAGAATTGAGGGCAAGTACAAAATATAGAATTTACGGGATGAAGGCAAAAGAAGATGGATATCAACAGATAGGCAACATATTTCTGGAGACGTCTCATAATGAGATGGAGCATGGGGAAATATGGCTCAAACTCCTCAATGGTGGAGAAATTCCACCTACTCTGGTTAATTTAAAGGAGGCAGCAGCCGGCGAAAACTATGAATGGACCACTATGTATAAGGGTTTTGCGGATACTGCCAGAAAAGAAGGGTATGAGGAGATTGCCGATTTGTTCGATGGTGTGGCAAGAATCGAGAACAACCATGACGGTCGGTTCGAAACCCTGGCTTGGAATATAGAATCCGGGAGGGTGTTCTGCAGAGACGAAGAAGCCGTTTGGATTTGTACCAATTGTGGTAACTTAATTTGGGCTGAATGTGCTCCGGAAAGATGCCCTGTTTGCGGGTATCCTCAAGGTTACTACCAATTATATTGTGAACCTTTCTAACAGATGATATGGAGGTCTTCTTCCCGACGGAAGGAAGAATCGTAGTCAACCAAATCAAAAATCAACGGATCTTGAACCAAGCGACGCCAGACTGTGTATGTGGCCTTGATAAACTTAGGATCAAGGTCCATTTTCTTTTCAATCAATGGACAAGAATAAGGAAGAACCAGGGGGGACAAAATTAATTGAAGGGTTTTTTCCCGAGTAATATGAGGAGCTAAAGGGAAAAAACGGCATTGAAGAGGTCTTTGTTCTCTTGGGCAAACCGGTGGTGTTTTACATCGAATGAAATGGACTTTACCATGCCAGGTATCGGGAAAATCTCCATTAGAAGCATTGGAAGATCCCCATTTTAACCAGTTCTCTTTTCGGGTGAAAAGTTTTTCCTCTCCCGGGAGGAGGTATATGCCCATTTGAAAATCCAAAATATTTTGATCTCCTCCACAGGTACAACAAATGGAATCGCAAAGAGATCCGCAGTCCCACGGGAGGGGGGAAACCCGGTTTAAAAGTCGGTATATTGCTTTGTATGTGGATTTTCTAATGGTGCTCTTCATACTTTCATTATAGATGAACATCTTGTTTTTGCCAAGAGTTTATGCTATACTTAATCGTCGTAAAAACCAGGAAGGAAGGGTAATAACGTGGAACGAGAAACACTGTTAGAACGGACAGGCTTTGCCGGCACTTTGGAAGCATATATTGATATTATGCTACAGAAGATTAAGGCCCAGGTCGGCACAAAAAGAGTGCTCTGTGCATTAAGTGGCGGGGTGGATAGCTCAGTGTGCGCAGCTTTAGTCCACAAAGCGGTGGGAGATCAGTTAACATGTATCTTTGTAGATCACGGATTAATGAGAGAGGGCGAACCTGAGATGGTCTCTGAAATCTTTGGAGATCGGTTCCATATGAAATTAATTTCTGTTGACGCATCCACTCGCTTTTTTAATAAACTGGAAGGAGTGGAAGATCCGGAGAAAAAGAGAAAGATTATCGGAGAAGAGTTCATTCGAGTTTTTGAAGAGGAATCGCAAAAATTAGGGAAAATTGATTATTTGGTTCAGGGTACCATTTATCCTGATATTATTGAAAGCAAATCAAAGAAGGGTGTCGTTAAATCCCACCACAATGTGGGAGGATTGCCGGATGATTTTGATTTTGAATTGGTGGAACCAATAAAGTGGCTATTTAAGGATGAAGTCCGTTTTGTCGGAGAAGCATTAGGTTTGCCTCACCAACAGGTTTGGAGACAACCGTTTCCGGGTCCGGGCCTGGGTGTGCGGGTCCTGGGTTCAATTACAAAAGAAAAGGTCCGGATGGTCAGAGAATCGGATGCTATTTTCAGAGAAGAAATAAGGGATGCGGGATTGGAAGAAAGTATTTGGCAATATTTCACTGTATGCCCGGGATGTAATTCTGTCGGTGTGGAAGAAGGCAGAAGAACCTATGGCCAGGCTATAGTATTGCGTGCTGTACTAAGTAATGATGCTATGAAAGCGGATGTGGCTGAACTACCCCATTCTCTTCTCCAAAAAATTGCTCTTCGAATTGTAGGCCAGGTAGCGGGAGTAAACCGGGTTATGTATGATATAACACCCAAACCCCCCGCAACCATTGAGTGGGAGTAGTATTTTAGGCGAAAACCAAGACCACAAACCCAGTGTTTATGCGGGTTTGTGGCCTTTTGCTTTGTGAGATGATAACATTTTGATAACAGAATTATTTTGCGGAGTAGTTAAATCTCACTATTGTCAATGCTCCAATTCATCTTCCACTCATAATATTCTTCCTGTGTCAGCTCTCCTTTTTGGAGGGCTTTTTGCTTTTCGTACCACTCCTCAAGTAAACCGTCCATACCTATGATTGATAGGCTAATCCTTTTTACCTCTTTGCCATCTTCGGTGATGACCTCCTGTGCCGACAATTTAACACCGTTGTTCTCGTCCAGAAACAAAAGGGTCTGCATGATTTCCTCCATGCTTGTGGGTGCCGGTGCCATCAAATAATCGGCATTAACTCCTAAAATTTCCGCCATTTTATGTACCATGTCAGCTTTGGGCACACGAGTGCCAGTCTCGTATTGAGCGATGCGGACATCGGCAGTCACTGCACTGAAACCTACCAGCTGCCCGAATTCTTTTTGTGTGTACCCTCTCAATGTTCTGAGTTTCTTTAATTTATATCCCATTGCCATTGTTAAACCCTCCAGTTAAACAATATTGTTTATTAGAGTATACCACAATTTGAAATATATAATCAATAATTAAATAAAAATGTTTAACATGATAACCAGTGGGTGTTGACTTAAATAAATTTGTTTAGTATAATCAAAACGAGAACTAAACAAATATGATTGGGAAGTTAAGGAAGAAGGAGTGGGATGGATAAAAAATTGTTTATAACGGCAGCAGAAATGGCAGAGTGCCTGGGTGTATCAAAGTCTCATGCCTATAAAATTATCAAAAGGCTAAATGACCAGCTGAAGAGTGAAGGCTACATGACCGTTACAGGCAAGGTAAGCCGTAAGTATTTTGCAGAAAAATTCTATGGCGTAACAGGTTAAAAGGAGGGATTCAATGTCAGTCAGCAAAGACCCCAGCGGAAAATGGATGGTGTCGGTACGGCATAAAGATTACACAGGGAAAGTTAAACAAACCCTAAAACGAGGATTCAAAACCAAAAAGGAAGGGCAGGCATGGGAGCGTGAATTTCTAAGAAAGGCTCATACAAACCTCGACATGACTTTTGACAGTTTCGTAGAGATTTATACTTCTGACATTAAAGACAGAATAAAAAAGAACACTTGGCAGACCAAAGAGAATATTATCAACACTAAATTATTGCCCCATTTCAAGGACAGAAAAATTAACGAAATTAAGCCGGCTGATATTATAGCGTGGCAAAATCAAATGATGCAAAGTAAAAACAATAAGGGCGAAAAATTTTCGCCTACTTATCTGAAAACCATACACAATCAGTTGTCGGCAATCTTCAACCACGCAGTGCGGTTTTATGAACTGCCATCAAACCCGGCAGAAAAAGTAGGCAATATGGGCAAGGATAAAACGAAGGAAATGCTGTTTTGGACAAAGGAAGAATACCTAAAGTTTGCTGAAAGTATGATGGATAAGCCTATTCCGTTCTATGCTTTTGAACTTCTTTACTGGTGCGGACTGCGGATGGGAGAATTACTCGCCCTCACTACTGAAGATTTCGATTTTGAAAAAAGCACGGTTCGGATCAACAAATCTTACCAACGGATTGAGAAAGAGGACATTATCACCGAGCCTAAAACCCCAAAAAGTAACAGAATAATCTTAATGCCCGACTTCTTGTGTGAGGAAATACAGGAGTATGTAAATTCAATTTATGGCTTAGAGTCTACCGATAGGCTATTTCAAATCGCGAAAAGTTACCTACATCACGAGATGGACAGGGGCAGCAAGGAGCAAGGTATAAAAAGGATAAGGGTGCATGACATCCGACATTCTCATGTGAGTTTGCTGGTAGATATGGGATTTTCGGCAGTAGCAATTGCCGATCGAGTAGGGCATGAAAGTATTGATATTACTTACCGATATGCTCACCTGTTCCCGACCAAGCAAGCGGAAATTGCAAACAAGCTAAATGTAGAAAGAGGTGCATAATATGTCGGCAAAAAATATGGACAAGAAAAACAGGTGGCGAAGCAAAACGGTAGGCTTTAGAATGTCGCCGGAAGAAGCCACACAGCTTGATACACTGGCACGGTTGTCGGGGTTGACAAAGCAAGATTACATCACCTGCAGGGTATTGAATCGTGAGGTAACAATCAATCCAAATCCGAGGGTATACAAGACCCTGAAAAATGAATTGCAAGCGGTGCATGAACAGCTAATAAGGCTGTCTGAGATTAATGCAGACCACGAAGAATTGCTTGATTTAACACAGTATGTAGCATCCATTCTCGTAGGTGTAAAGGGGGAAGTTAATGAATTTAGACAAGAAAAAGCAACTGATTTAGCCACATCTGCGTCAACAGATATGAATCAGTCACTTAATCTCGATATTAATACTATACCTAATTCTCAGCAGATAATCAATAAAAATGTTTTAGAAACCATGTCGCTGGGTGAAATTTATGATACGGTATTTCAACCAAAGACTCAAATCATCGAGGGTATGCTCCAAACAGGAGCATACTTGTTCGTTGGGGCACCTAAAATCGGCAAGAGCTTTCTAATGGTGCAGATAGGATATTGTGTCAGCAAGGGCTTGCCGCTTTGGGGATTCAAAATCTATCAGGGGACAGTATTATATCTTGCTTTGGAGGATGACTACTCTCGGATACAGCAACGGCTTTGCACCATGTTTGGCGAGGAAGATAACGATAATCTTTATTTCGCTACAAGGTCTCGAAATTTAAGCGAGGGACTGCAGCAGTTGGAGAACTTTCTTTCTGAGCATACTGATACCAAGCTGATTATCATTGACACACTTCACAAGATACGAGAGAAGGGCAGTGATAAGTACAGCTATGCCAATGATAATGATATTGCATCGGCGATTAAGTAGTTCGCAGAGCAGTACAATATCTGTATTTTGGTGGTGCATCATACGAGAAAAGGAAAATCCGATGACTCATTTGAGGATATATCCGGAACAAATGGCCTGCTTGGGGCAGTGGATGGTGCCTTTATGATGTATAAAAAGCAGAGAAATGAAAGCACGGCCATCATTGACCTTGAGGGCATAGATGTAAAAAATCAGCGGTTCAATGTTTCTTTTGATACAGAAAGGTGCTTATGGCGCTTAGATAGCGTAGAGCAGAATCTTAAGCCACCAGCAGAAAATCCCCTGTTACAAAAGCTTTCTTCTTTTCTGTCCTTAGATAACACATCATGGCAAGGCACAGCGAGTGAGCTAATAGATACATTGGAACTGGTGGATATTACGCCCAATGTGCTAGCAAGGCGGCTAAATGTTTCTGTTGATGAACTAAAAAACCGATATGACGGTATTTTTATAGCTGCGGTAGGTGTAGAAACATCGTCACATCGACGCAAGCGTGAATATTAGTTTTGCAAAATACTCCAATACTAACAAATGCTATCATTAAGGCTTAGCTATCTTGTTTTATTGCCACAAGGCTTGTCTTTCACCAGTTTTACGCAATTTATTTGATGTGTAAATTGACGGGAGTACGGTTATATGGCAAAATCAAATCGATAGGCAAAGATACCGTCTCACTCTAAAGGAAGCCGTTATTGGAATGTAGATCGGAGTATTATGAAAAAGTTTAACCGAAAAGACGCTCTCGAAAAACTGTTTTTAAAGTATAAAGGGCCTCTATACCTATATGCTTTAAAGATTACCGGAGAACCTGCTACATCCGAAGATATAGTACAAGAAGTATTTTGTAAAATGATAAAATATATAGATTCTATTAACTATGAGGATGAGCGAGAGATTAAAGCATATTTGTTCGCCGTCGCAAGAAGTTGCACCATGGACATCTTTCGCAAAAATAAGGAAAGTGGGTATGTCACAAATTCTATGTGTGAAAACGTTACATATATAGGAGATTGCAGTAATGGGGATTTTGATATAGATAAAGCTATCGGCGAAACAACTTTTAACGGCAATATAGGAGAATTGATTGCAAGTCTTAAAGAAGAAGATCAACATATTTTATATTTGCGATATGGGAAGGTTATGAGTGATGAGCAAATTGCTGACTTACTCAAGTTAAATACTACTGATGCTGTTAGAAAACGGCTGTCAAGAGCAAGAATAAGATTGGGTGACCTGTTCAAATCCAAGGAAAGGAAGTAGGTACAATGGATCAGAATAATAAATTGTATCGTCAATTGATAAAAGAAAAAAGCGAAGCAAATCTAAAATTTATTGGGAAATCGCTTGAAGAGATTTTTGCAGATGAATTCGATCATATCGCCGAAGAAGCAAAAGAGACAGAGATTCCTAAAGGATTGGATGACAAGCTCGCCTTTCTACTAAAGGAAGAAGATTTAAAGTGGAAAGAAAAGGAGAGGAATCGGAGGCTTATAATGCTCAGCAAGATATGTGCCTGCATTTTAGCCGTGATACTTTTGGGAACAGGGCTTATGTGGAATGTAGAGGCTTTCAGGGAGAAAGTTTATGAGATGTTTTATTATGAGGAATCCGATTATATTGATTTCAAACCGATTGAAATACCTTACGACAAAGATGGAGTTATACCTTTCGACTGGAATGGCTTCTGGTACCCCAAGCAACTACCGGAGGGGTTCTTCCTGGCAAATTATACGAGGAACGATCAGGCAATCAATCTAATATTCAAGAATAAGAATAAAGAGACAATTTTCTTTAGCCAGGTTCCAACGGAGGAAATGCATTTATTAGTAGATAATGAGGATAAAAGCCCGGAAAAAATAGAAATCAATTTCGGAACGGCCTATTGGTGTCAGGGTGAGGATGGCAATCTACTCTTTTGGGACAAAGGGGAGACCTTTTTCCTGCTGCGATCAGGTTTGCCGAAGGGAAATATAATAGAAATAGCCGAAGGCATAACTTACTTGAAAAAATAAAAATAATTAAATTAATTAAAAAGGTGTCACAAAATATCCTCCTTAAAACGTTCTATATATAGAACGATTAAAAGGAGGATTTTATTATGTACAAGAAAATTGTGTCAATGGTTGTTATTGCAATGATTTTATGGATTCCAGCTCTTCCTGTCCATGCCGCTGGGTATATGGATGGAGCTCAAGCAGAGCAGGAAAGTAGTGCTGGAATCACGCCGTTCTTTGTTGGGGTAGACATAATAATGGCAAGCTTCTCCATCTCCCCATCTGGTGTGGCAAGGGGTATGGTAAATGTAATCCCAAAAAATGCAAGCTCGCTAGACTATATCTTAACGACAGCCAGCGTCGTTAATGCAAGCGGCACAGCGGTGAAAACCTGGACAAACATAAAATCTACCATAAATGTAGATGATTATTTTATATTTGACCAAAGCTATACGCTTCAAAAAAGGGACAAGTACAAATTTGTATATACGGTAAAGTGCTATAAAAACGGGACCATGATAGATACTGCAAGCGGCGAAACGATATATAAGACCTATTAGAATAGTATGTGCAATTATATATGATATACGTTAAATCAAATGTTTCAGACAGAAAGTAGATGATAGAAAGAAGGTGAGACCGATGATTTATTCATAAATTTTCTAATTATAAAAATCTGAGTTAGTAATAGGAGGTACAGTGTGATGTAAATTCATTCAAACAAGTTAGTTAAAATTATTGTTATGGTTATGCTCTTTTCTTTGATTCATAGTTCAATGGTTTTTGCGGGTTCCTTTTCTGAAAGCAATCCGAACCAATTAAACTATGGTTATGCTTATAACGATTCAGAGATTGTATCAACAGCGGTAAAAGGCCACCTGCATAAATTTATTCCTGAAAAAGAAATTTTAACTGGTACTTTTACAATACATAGTGTGCCCTATATTTTTCTCGCCGAAAAATGGGAAGCTCAGGGCCAAATTACGTATGTATCAGGACAATTTGATGATGGAAAAGAAAAGTATAGAGGGGAAATAGCTTTTAGTGGAGATTTAAAACGAATCTCGGGGAATATTGCTTTTAATACAGGTACGATCAATTTTATTGTTGCAGATTCAGATGCAAAAATTCCCTCGGTATATGAATTTCAAACTATTTTAGAATCCGAGTCAAACTTAAGCACCATGGCTGTTGCCCAGACTAATGCAAATATTCGTGCGGAGGGCTCTGGTACAGAAATCTATATGCAAGTGATTGGTTCGCCTAATTTAAGTAAATCAGGATACCAGAACTATCATATTAGATCGGGGCTTACAAATCCAAATTACAATGCACCAATTCATGTGGTTAGAGAAAACAGGAACTATTTAACCCCAAAGGTTGTTAGCGGAAAATATTTTGGGGTTTCTGATGTTGCCCCTAAGAAACCGGGTGGAAGCAGCTCTACTTGGAATGCCTCTATTACTTTTGCGTATGCTGGTTTTAGTACTACCGTAAATTTCAGCAGTACATCAACATCCAGTGATTATTTTGCAGCCGGCACATCCTCCACCCAAGCTAGCTACGTAATCAATAAAGGGGTAAGTGCGAAATCGGCATACTATTGGACCGGCGATGCAAGCGCATCATCTGGAATTGGTGGAAATTTTTCGCTAAAGTTACCAAGTGATGCAACAGTAGGACTTAATTATTCTGGAACAGCGAAAGCTGAGTGGGAAATATACAGTGTTTCACTAAATATGTACTTTACAAGAACATTGTCTAAAGACTTTAGTGTGAAATGTGTTGCATAAGAATCTATCATAAATCATAGTAATTGTGAGTTCTTTGCAAATCTATGCGGGGAACTCACAATTCTTGTTCTTGTGACTTTAGAAACTATTTGGGTACGCAAAGCATATGAAGTTTACAAGTCTGTGTGACGGGGAGGTTATGTAGGCACGATAGGAAAAATGCTAAGAAGACCACCGACCACTGAGCCAGACTCTCTGGTTAGGAATTAAGCACATTTATTATCCAATACGTTATGCCTGCCCTGGGAATGTGGAAAAGTGCATGGGGATATATGTTGCTTTGAGTAAATTCCCATGATAGGTTTAAGTAGGGTCGTATTAAAGTTGGTAAACGAAAAAAAGCAATGCTGAAACTCTTTACATAATGTCCAATGTGGATAAAAACAGAAAAAAGAAATATTTTTAGATATAAAAACAAAGAATAGATGAGGCGGCAGAAAATAAGAAAGATAAAATACGTCACATCTTTTCGAGAGGGGTGTTAGCTATGGTGAAAATAAAAAGAAATCAGTTCGTATTTGTAATATGTTGTATTGTGGTTATTGATTTGTCTGTCTGCCTTTTATCTT
>JAQWBH010000619.1 GCA_028707405.1 Parabacteroides sp.
AGTCTGCGTAACGAAGTGACATGGAAGAATCTGAGTGCCGGTTTTATGTTGGATTATCGTAAAGGCGGCGATATATTTTCCGTATCATCCATGTGGTATGCATATACGGGTATTGCTGATTTTACAGCCAAGGGTGATATCAGGGAACGTCCGATCGTTGTAGGTAAAGATGTGGCAACAGATTATTCGTTTGTAAAAGAAGATGGCACCGCTAATGATATTACAACAGATGCTCATGCTTTTTTCTATTCATATTATTATAACCGTCAGTTTTCAACCTTTGAAGGATCATTTCTTAAGTTGCGCGAAATGCATCTTACCTATAATGTGCCTCAGTATTTTCTCAAGAAAATTGATGGTTTTGTAAAGGCTGCTAACTTATCGGTTATAGGCACTAATGTGGCTATATTGTGGTTGAGCTCAACCAATAAAGCGCATATTGACCCGGAGAGTACGAGTACGAGCAGTTCTCATTCGAGTTCATCAAACTATGCCGTAGGTTTGGAGTCGGTATCATACATGCCTACACGTAGTATTGGTTTTAAAATTGGTCTTACATTTTAATTGAAAACAGATATGAAGAAGAATATATTAAAGAAAGCAATATTGGGCTTTTTATCAACAATAGTTTTGTTTTCAGGTTGTACAAGTTCGTTCGATGAGGTGAATACAGATCCTGATAGCGCAGAAAATGTACCAATATCAAATGTGATGGCATTCGTTTTGCAGGACACGGGAACGCAACTGTTCGATTCTTGGAATGATATGAGTTATACGAGTTCTTATAGCGGCCAGATTACCAAAATTCAATATGTGGATGAAGCTCGTTATCAGTATCGTGCCAGTACAATTCAGGATAAATGGTACGATGTTTATCGCCTGATGAATAATGCCAAAGCTGTAGAGGAAAGCGCATTGGCCGATGACAATAAAGTGATGGCCGGTATTGCAATAACCTGGAAAATGGTCATTGAATCTATTGCAACCGATACATGGCGGGATGTTCCTTTTACTGAAGCATGCCGTATGTCGGAAGGGATACTGTTGCCTAAATATGACAAACAGGAGGATATTTATCCGGCGATGATAGATTCATTGGCTGTTGCTTCTGAACTGATAGCTAGCGGTAAAGGAAGTGTAGTAGCAAGCGGTGTCAGTTTTCTGAATGACGATGCCGGTAATTGGCTTAAATTTTGTAATTCTCTGCGTTTACGTCTTGCCATGCGTATTTCTGGAGTTGATGCAGCTAAGGCTAAATCTGTCGTTGAGTCGTTGGCAAGTGGTGAATTGATTACTGAGAATACGGATAATGCCATGTATCAATGGCCTGGCGGAAGCTATAAAGATTTATGGGCAAATGCACTTCGTACACGTACTGATTATGGATGTTGCGATATTATGATTAATAAATTGAAAAAGTTAAGTGATCCAAGACTGAGTGTATATGCAAATAAAACACAAGCTTATTTGGATGGTGATTCTGATGAACCATATGTCGGTTATGCAAGCGGAGCTTCAACCAATGTTACTAATGTTGACTTGGTGTCTCCGATTGGTAGTCGTTTTTGTATGTACACTTCTCCCTATACCGGCTTTACACCTTATTTTCGTGCTTCGGAAACTTATTTTGAGTTGGCTGAGGCCGCTTTTCTGGGATGGAATGTCGGAATAACGGCTGAATCGGCTTACAATAAGGGAGTGACTCTTTCTTTGGAAGAAAATAGTATTGGTGCGGATGCTATAGAAACATATCTTGCCGGCACCGCTAAATATGATGGTACACTAGGAAAAATATACGATCAATGGTGGATATCGCTTTATAAGAATGGAATGGAAGCATGGTCTCTTTATCGTCGTACAGGTTATCCAACAGAAAATTATATTGCTCCGGGGCGTGCTGCCGGTTATGCAAATCATAATACTCCCCCTTTCCGTTTGCCTTATTCAATTGATGAAGAAGGTCTGAATGCCGCTCAGTTGAAGTTGGTTTCAGATCAGGTTAAGGATGATTTCTGGGGGACTCAGATGTGGTGGGATACTCGTAAAAATGTTTATTAATATTTCATGTACTTAATTTATCGTATTTAGACACACATTCAAAACCTCTTTTTCAGTGGATCCGCTTGTGAAAGTAGTTCCACTTTTTGTATAAACGAATGACCGATCTATTGTATTTGTTTATTGTTACATTGAAACCTTTTGTATCTGCAATAGATTGAAATTTAGTAAACGTAAAGATATATTTATGTAAACCTCCCTATATTCTTATCGTTCCATATAATATGAGTCGACCGTTCCATATAATATGAGTCGACCGTTCCATATAATATGAATCGACCGGCTCACATATGTGAATCGATCGTTCCATATATATGAGTCGATAAATAGGTGAGTACAAACAGAAAGATTCTTCAGGGCACGTGCAAAAATTCTTCTATTGAAAATACAAAACAAGTTATGAATAAGGTTTGAAAAACAACTTTTTCAAGGTAAGTATGATTCTTAAT
>JAQWBH010000620.1 GCA_028707405.1 Parabacteroides sp.
GCCCATGTTCTTCCCATACGTATGTACCCTCATCAAAAGTATATTCGGTATTTTCTTCTAAAACTCTGAATTGGTGTAATCCCGGCTGTGAAGGAATTTCATACCGGAAAGCGATTCCTTCATTATATGCTCTGAATACAATACGTAATTTTCGTTCAGGCGGGATGACTTCTTGTAAATCAATGATTAATTCATTATAATTATCAGGATAAATTTCTTTTTCCCCATAAACCGGTTTCCACATGTTACGGTGTTCCCTGATATTTATGTTTGTTACGGACAAATGAGCCGTAAGCGAAGGTATTCCATCCAGGGTTATACCCATTCTGGAAGGCTGTATGAACGCTTTCCCTTCATTGAAAACCTGATAAAAAGGAATATTTGTCCGGTTTGCCATTTCCTGCCCTTCGAATACTTCGGCAGTAAACATTATCTTTACTTTGCCATCGGGCGATTCGACGGCATATTCCGTTGCTTTTATGCCGTGAGGAGCGATACAGAGAAAAATAAGGATGATTGATTTGAATGTGTCCATATTATAAGTTGTTGATTTGTTTGCCTGATCACAGGTTTAAAGACGAAAGCTTGTCGATTGACCATAAATATTTGCAATTAAAAAAAAATCAGACAGGTAATTATTACTTTCTTCATACTACTTATTATTTGGTATTTAGTGAGGGTACGAATAAAACTCGCAGCACCCTCACTTTTAGTTTAGATTCAATATCGTTTTATTGTATACACCTGATATGACTTGTAAATTTATTTTCTTTCCAATTACTACCTTGCGGACTCACAGGCACATTAAAATAACTCACATTTTCAAATGTTACACCAGACACATCGTATTTTTCACCAACTCCTTCAATGATAACTAAACCTCTTTCCTTTTGTGGATTGGAGAAATCGCCGTAAGTAGAGATGTTACGAAATACCACGTTATGAATATACGGACCGTTAGAAGGAATGGCAACAAACTCTCCGTATCCACGACTGCCAAGACCTCTCCTTCCCGGTCCTCTTGTGATATTGTTTGGAGTAGGTTGGACGATTGGTCTTGTTCCCACCAAATTAAACGCAGGTGACAGCTTAATTAGATTATAAGGTTTTTCTCCGTGGATACGTACATTTTCAAACACGAGGTTCTCCATGATCATCTCCCCGGTTGGATGAAGCCAGAATATCTGTACCCTATCCCTATCGGGAAAATGGATAACATCTATATTACGAGCTGTAAAATTGCGTAAAGCCGGACAACTACTTTCTGTCGCAATCCTGAAAACATTAGCAAAATCGACCCAAAAAACACAATCCTCCACTAAAATATTCTCTACAGATTTTGAGTCTTTTTCACCTCCGCCTCTTGTAATTCCTTTGGGTGAGATTGCATCATCATCCGTTCTAAAAAAGCATTTACGAATTGTGACATTACTCGAATTACATGGGTTTACTCCATCATCATTTCCCACCCGGGAACCGGCTAAGCGTAGATTTTCGATCAAAACCCTGTCACATCGTTGAGGGACAACCGTCCAATAATATGAACCTTGGATGATAATGTCTTTTATCTCCAGATTGTTACAATCGGTTGCATTTACCATAAAATCTGTAGGACCTGCATTATGATCCCAATGTGTGCCGTTCAATATTCCTCTTCCCCTGATGGCTATGTTATCTCCCGTGGCTTCAATACCTGCATTTACTACCGCTCCTCCTGCAATATAAAGTGTTTGATTATCGGAGAGTTTGATCAATCCGTTCTCGGGATTATGTTCGCCAGCTCCGAAAAATATTACGTTAGGATCATTTTTATCAGGAATATCAGTTTCCAGTGAATTAGTGAATATCAGTAAAGGACTGTTACATCCGGTAGGTTCAAAGGATATATCACAAGGACTATTCAGAATAAAAACTGCCTCATTATCTTCAACTTTAGGTTTGATACCATATCTGTCAGGTAATACAACCAATTTATCCAAAGGTAATTTACTTTTGATTCTTATTGTAACCACTCCGGAAAAATCGAAATAGGCTATGGAATATTTTTTGTCGTGATGCTGCGTAATGGCTACATATACGGGAACAGGCAATCCATTTACCTCAATAGTATAATCCCCGGATAAATAGTCTCCCATACCGGGAACATTGTATGTGGCCACTTGCGCATCAGCAAACTTCAACATATAGAATATATAGAAACAACAGAAGATTAGCTTTTTCATTTTTTTTATTTTTACCAATTCAACCAACATTATATTGAGATCTTGTCATATTCATAATTACAGATTTTCATAAATACTTTTCCCTTCCTCAAGTTTCTTTAAACGAATCAACGCTTCGATATAATAATAATCAGCGTAGATTATTGAAGCATCAATTTCGTACCCGTTGGGTAAATTCCCGGTAGAATGGAGAAGAAAGGAAGTATTAATATTCCTACTCTGGTAATCAGCTGATGATAAGCTAATCAGTATTTTTTCTGCAGCGGAACGATACTTGTTAC
>JAQWBH010000153.1 GCA_028707405.1 Parabacteroides sp.
AAGACCTTCACTATGATTTGCTGTTCTATTATCTGAATGTCTTTCTCTTTAATTCAGACAAATCACAGCTTATCATTACCAGTCAGGAGACAGCTTTGCTTTCTCAAGATTTGATCAATGATAATCGCGGAGTAGTATGGTTTGTTGAGAAAAACAAAGAAACGGCATCTTCCGAATATTCTCGTGGTGATTCTTTTGGGCTTCATAAGAATCTATCATTATACAATTCTTATCGTATTGGACGGTTGGGGGCGAAACCTGAACTAGGTAGTATTTTCATTGATATGGAGGATTGATATGGGTAAACTGCATAAGACAATATTGATATTAGGTGAAGGACCCACAGAATTCTTCTATTTCAAGTCATTGAATGATGTATTCAAGGGTTTGACTATTAAACCGGATTATCCAAAGCATACAAATATGAAAGAGCTTGACTTAAAGATATCCGATGGAGTTGCAATGGGATATGATTACATCTTATGTGTGATTGATATGGATACGAAGGATGAAGAACCAGAACACTCACAATATGTTCGATTGAAGAAAAAATATGAAAAGCCTATTGTAAAGCCGAAGAAAGGTATTCGTTGCGAGGTGAAGTTCTTTGAAACTCATCGCTGTACAGAACTTTTCTTCCTTTACTATTTTAAGTACACCTCTCGAATGTACTCTGACCAAAATCTTCTTTTGAAAGATTTAAATCAGCATTGTGAGTATCGCAAGAATGTCGACTTCTTTGTCAAATGTAAAGGGTTACATTCGTTCTTTGAAAAGAATGGTGGCAGTCTTGAGAATGCTATAGCTAATGCAGAGCAATCGATGAAAGAAAAAAATGCAGGAGGTCGTGACTACACATACTCTGAATTGGGAAGAATGCTGGATGAGTTGAATGATATCCTAACATTATAAAACTACGATATGAAAATTCATATCATATCCTTACTTTTTACTTAAATAGATAATATACTATGTATCTTTCAATACTTAGACTTTGGAATTTTAGAAAATACAGTGCTGGCCCAAATGATGAGCCTGGCTTGGAAGTTCATTTTCAAGAAGGAGTGAATGTGCTGATTGGCGAGAATGATTCTGGAAAAACAGCCATAGTGGATTCCATCCGTTATGTATTGAAAACTCAGAGTGGAGAGTTTATTCAGTTTGATGACAAAGATTTCTATCAGGATTCTGATGGAAGAAGAAAAGATGAATTCAAAATAGAATGCGTTTTTGACGGTTTAAATGAGCAAGATTCTGGCTTGTTTTGGGAATGGCTATCATGGAATGATGATAAGACAAAATATTTGCTGAAAGTATGGCTGTTTGTAAAACGTAAAGATAATGTAATAATGCCGACTTTTTCTGCTGGAATTGATGGACAGGCTGATCGAATGGATTCTGAAGCCAGAGAACTTCTAAAAGTGGTGTACTTTAAACCACTTAGAGATGCCCTTACAGACATGACTCATGGCTACAAGTCAAGGCTAGCGCAAATTCTAGGTTCACACGAACTTTTCAAGACTCAAAAAGATGCAGAAGGCAACAATGCAAAGCACAAACTTGAAACAGATTACGAGAAGTTAAAAAAGGAAATAGAAAGCTATTTCATGGATGGAGGTGGTGGAGAAAGTATAACAAGCGGCATCAATAGTTTTCTTAAAGAGCATTTCTTGTTAAATGGCGATTCAAGAAATGCTGAAGTTAAATTGACGGGAGGAGAACTTACAGAAATTTTAAGGTTGCTCGATCTTATTTTGGAAGGTAATAAATCAGGTCTTGGTACGCTTAACCTATTATGTATAGCAGCCGAAATGCTACTCTTTAACAATCAGAAGAAAGGATTGAAATTGGCGTTAGTAGAAGAATTAGAGGCACATCTGCATCCTCAGTATCAATTGAGACTCATTGAATATATCTCTTCACAACAGAAAAATGAACAGTTTATTCTTTCAACTCATAGCATTGCATTAGCTTCAAATATAAAGCTTGCTAATCTGATTGTGCTGAAAGGGACGGAGGTATTACCAATGTCACCTGAATATACGTTCATGAAACCTGCTGACTACAAATTTTTAGAGCGATTCCTTGATGCAACAAAGGCCAACTTGTTTTTTGCCCGAGGATTGATTATGGTTGAAGGAGATGCTGAGAACTTGTTGATACCTGCTATTGCTCAATTAATTGGTAGAAATCTTTATAAGTATGGTGTATCTGTTGTTAATGTGGGAAGTACAGCGTACAAACGATATATTAATATATTCAAGCGTAAAGACCATAAATCTTTTGGAATGTCCATATCCGTAGTTTCGGATCTTGATGTTAGAGCTCTGGAATATTATGATGATAATTGCAGTGATCGTAAGACACCTAAATATTGGTTGAAAGAAACATTAAGACCTGAGTTAGAGAAGATTTCACAGTGTGTAAATTATGATGCTATGGCAACTCTTTTTGGAAGTAAATCCGCTTTTGAGAAAGAAGTTAGATTGCATAAAAAAGAAAAATTTAATCATATTACTGAAACACTGAATCGTATGAAAAATGTCTTGACGGATGGTAATTTGACAACCTTAAATGAAGAAATGTTGGCGCAGATTAGAAAAGAAAAGACAGAGCAGTTAGAGAGTGAGATTAACGCTGATGAGATAAAGATATTTCTGCCTAAAGCGTGGACATTGGAGTATGAAATTGCTGGTAGTGGATTATATAGATTGTTGGAAACAGCGATAAGAGCAGCTAAAAAAGAAGCAGTTAACCAAGAACAGGAGATAACAGATGAGGTCTTGAATAATCTATGGAACGATGTTATAAATGATTACCCGGATGGAAATACACCGACTAAAGAAGTGGTATATAAGATTTTTGAGCCATTAAATGAGGGGACTGTCAGTAAAGCCATTGCAGCACAGTATTTAGCTGGAATGCTTGCAGGAGAATTGCCTCCTGTTAGTGATAATATAGCGAATAGAGAAGAAGTAAAACGCATTGTTGAGTCAGATGAAAAACTGAAATATCTGGTGGATGCAATTAATTATGTTACAAAATAACCTTAAAAATGAGGACTCATGCCATTTGCTACTGATAATGAAATAAAAAGAGCTCATGATGTTTTATTAAAAGGGAAGAACCCTTTTGATAAGTCAAGGGAGAATATTATTAAGGAAAATAGTAGTTGCTATGTACAGGCGTGCCCTGGAAGTGGCAAAACAACGGCTTTGCTGGCCAAATTGGTTATTCTTTCCAATAAAATGCCTCTGTCGGAAGGGAAAGGCGTATGCGTGCTGACACATACCAATGTCGCTATTGATGAGATAAGAGCAAAGCTTGGTACAAAAGCAGATGTTCTTTTCAGGTATCCTAATTTTTTTGGTACGATACAAACTTTTTTACACAAATATATTACAGCAGCAGCTCTTCATTATTTTTATGGTAGTCAGATAACTTATGTGGATAATGACGTGGCAAGTGCTGTACTTTTAAAAAGATATGACACCTTAACTTTTAATAACAAACTCAAAAAATTGATATATGCACATGTGGTTTCAAAAGCACATATTATTGAAACTGATGAAATAGAAAGCTTGGGAGGAATAGACATATTGACGTCTGCTAATGTGATTAAAAATATAGGAAAGAGAGTTTGTAAATATGATTTTCAATTGGAAAAATATGATTGGAATAAGATCCCCAAGGATAAGAAAGAATTAATTAGAACTAAGAAAGATAATATTATAGCTTGTCAAGGAAAAATGTTGATTCTTTCTTTTATGGTGGATTGGCTTAATAATAAAATTCATACTGATTCCAATTCGATAAGGATGGAGACTGAAGCTGGAGCCGAATATATAAAACTTAAAGAGGAAATGTTCGCAGAAGGTATTCTGTCATTTGATGATGCTTATGACTTGGCGTTTCGGTATATTCATGAAAAGGATTTGAGTTTTAGTGATTTCTCTGATAAGAGGTTCCAATACCTTTTTGTAGATGAAGTTCAGGATTGCGATAATCGGCAGGTTGAACTGATAAAAAAGATATTTGCTGATGATAAAGTAATTATTCAACGTTTCGGTGATTATTGCCAGGCTATCTATGATGTCGAAGAAAAAGAAGATACAGAGAATAATGAACTGAAAGGTGATAATGTTTTATACATACATGACAGTAATCGCTTTGGGGAAAACATCGCTAAACCGTTACGAACGTTGTGTATGGAGAACAATCGTACACTTCTTGGTAACCCTGACGTACATTCTGCAAAACCAATTATTATCGCTTATGAAGATCCTCTGTCTGTTCTTCCTAAATATGCAAACTTGCTTAGTACCACTTTAATTCCAGAAATGGGTGATTGCTCTGTTTTGGAAATTGCAAAAAAAGAGAGGGCAGAGGATCCATTACATAGAGTAAATCTTAAAGCTTGTGGATGGGTCGGCAAGAAAGGGGCCACTAATAAAAAGAGATTGATAGAGTCGTATTTCCCCGCTTTTGAAAAGAAAAAAGCAAATCAAAGAGTGGAGGGATATTCTTTCGAAAACTTCATTCTCAAGAGTCCTAAGAATGTAAAGGATTGTGCTTCATCAATTATTCAGGGTATATTAAAGGTGTTGGATTTGTGTCATGTAAAAAATGGTACTCGGCGTTACACAAGAACATCATTATTAGAATCTTTGCAGGTGACTGACATAGAACTGAAAGAAATGTTTCTACAAGAAGTAATGAGTTGGTCTTTACTTATTACTCAAAGTCATAGCGATAAAGATATTCATCAGTTAAAGGATACCATTTATCAATATATACTAAAAACTTTACTGCCTATTTTTGCAAAGAGCATAACTCAAGAAGCTACCGAATTCTTCAATGCTGCTAACAGTGGAGTTCAAGATGGACAAGTTGAAGAACAAGGGGATGTTTATGTAAAAGATGGCATTGAAATCGAAGTCGCTACAGTCCATGCAGTGAAAGGTGAAACACATGCTTCTACGCTCTATCTGGAAACATCTTATTTTGGTAAGCATGAGTCAGAACGTTTGTCATCACAGTTTAAAGGAATACCATATATAGGTACAGACGAAAGGACACTTAGTAGTTTAAAGGTTGCATATGTAGGAATGAGTAGGCCTCGTTACTTGTTGTGCGTTGCTATACAGAAAGACAGATTTGATAAAATGGACAGTCCTGAATTGAGAGAAATTTGGAATGTAGTTGAAGTTTGAAAATTATAAATTATGGCAATCAATAGTTTTAAAATAATAGGAATTTAAGCGGTTTATCCTAAATGGAATTAGTTCTTCGATAATAGTCCGAAGCATTACGAGAAGTTGGAGGCTATAAAAAATCCTTCTACTTCTGTTTTTTGATGGAGCTTTGGCAGACTTAGTGTATGCTCAGGACTGAAATTTTTGAGAATGTGGTTCGAATCCACAAGGCTCTACAATTAATTGTGGTGTTCTCCAGAGGTGACGAGAACTAACTGTAAATCAGCCGTTATTTGACTTTCCTGAGACCATTGTCTGTACCTGTTCCGCAGGCATCGGTCTATTGCTTTGTAGCGTATCAACGCATTTTTGTTTACTGGCATTGCTGTGTGCAAAATCTGATTGGTTCATAATTCTTGTTTTTGTATGTACCACAGTCAGCCAGTGATAAAAGAGAAGTCCGGACGATTGGGTACAAAAAAAGTTGGAAAGCTTTTGAGGACTTCCCAACTATCTCCTTGAATATTTTGAGAACAAAACTTTGCGGAATGTCATATTATCTGTTCAAAGCAAAGTTGTCTAGAAGATTAATACGTTTAAATATGAATCCTAATCCAGCTCCTCTTGTCTCATAAGAATGATTAGTATGCCATGAGAGTGCTTCATTCAAGTTATCTTTATCAATAATTGAAGTAGGTAACTTGAAATCTAGTATTTCTTTAGAATCATCGCTTTTTGTTCCTTGTAATTCCTTCTTAGAATCCCATCGGCCATTTAAACTAGTATTGTCATAACATACTAGTGTCTCTGCTATAACCCATGAAATTCTAGGTTGTGCATACCTCTCTTTCTCCTGTTCCCGTATTTCTATGCGAAATATATTTTCTAAAATCTTAAGTAGCTCTATCACAGTGAGCCTTTTATTGCAAATATCATCATATAGTTTATTATTGGTGATTTTCCAAAAGCACAACATATAATAGATACTGGAGAACATGTACGAATTAAATGGAAACTGAAGAAGTGCAAGTCTTGTATATGCAAATATACGATCTAGTAAACGTAAGTTGACCGGTATAGTTTTACACATGATTTTCGTCATCCCCTTGAAATACGAAACTTCATAATCATCCCTTATACATTCTTTTCTTTTTTCATTGTTGAAAAAACTATCAAAACTATATTCGTCATATAGGTATTCACAATACTTGTCGATATTATTCATTGGTAAATTGTATTCAATATCAATGAAGCGTTTCAGATATTCATTGGCATCCATCGTGGTTGAACCGAAGTACCCTTGAATAGCGTTGCATAATTGTGTTTTATTTATCGCCAACACAAATATAATATTGGGGACATCAAATAAATGCTTCACTCTTTCAAGTACAGATACAGCATAATTAGGATTGCAACGGTCCAATTCATCAATAAAAAATATAATTGGTTTATCAGAAGCATTGTAAGCAACATATTCTTCCAGATTTCTTTTAAAGTCTTCAATAGCTTTTTTTTGAGATTTGTATTCAGCTAAGAATCCTTTACTTATTTCTGTGGTTTCATCAATAGCAGCATCAATACAGTCACTATCTATGCCCGTAAATTTCTTTAATACTCCTTTTGCACCTGCTCCAATAGTAGCCATAGTAACCCTTCCTACAGAATTAATAAATTCATCCAGGCCTCCTTTTTCATTACATAGCTCTGTAAGTTCCGAAGAGAGTGCAATTAGAGGATCTGATAGGTAATCAGATGTCCATGCATTATATATAACCTTGAAGCATCAATTGTGCTTTCCACATTTTTGTAAAAGTTGTTTTGCCTGTACCCCATGCACCATTAAGGGACATAACACACCCTGACTGACTATAGAATGTTACTATATCAGTAAGTATAGTGGCAACCTGTTCACGTCCCATTTTATCATATGAGAAGGGAGCTTCTTCTGGTATTTCTAAATCCTTTGTTTTACATTTAATTGTTGTCATAAGAATTGTTGTCAATTTTTTGTGATTTCATCATCTGTTATGCTCGTTCTGTTCTATTTGATACGAGTAACTCTCTAACGTCAGCTTCGAGAGCGTCGGCAATAACATAAAGAACTTCAACACTTGGTTGAGCCTTGTTGGTACACCATTTGGAAACAGTTGTTTGGTCCTTCTTTATTGTTTCCGCCAACCATTTATTTGTTTTACCTTTTTCTGCAAGCACAATTTTTAAGCGATTCGCTGGTTTCATATTTTTCACAGTTAAAGTGTATGCAAATATAGCGATTTTGACTTAAATATTGGTGTAATAATCTAATAGATTTGACAAATAGAACAAAATAGATGAGCCGAAATATCTTTTTGAGTAAACTTTTGCTTTTGGACTGATTGATAAAAGCAAAAAGGGGCATGAAAATTATTCCTCATGCTCCTCATTGAACTTCAATTTATTGCTTTGTACAGGTTAATGTCAGGGTCGTAGAACTTTCTGGAGTTGACATTATTAGTTCTGCAGTGTTTCCGGAAAGTGATTTTACCACATAGGTACAATACAACTCTCCGCTTACATAACAACTAATAGTCTTGCCCTTGGCTGTGTACGTTCCAGAACCATTACCAAAGTAACCTTTACCGACATAGGATCCATCAGAATTAAATGTAGCAGTAGTAGTTTGATACATCCAAGAAAAACCAGCAGCTTTGGTTATTTTCCAAGTTCCATACAATGTCTCAGCAGGATAATCGAAACCATCTAAGGGGCTGTCATCATCCTTTGAACAAGATGTCAATGTCATCATTAACATCATAAGTGGCAATAATGCCAAATACAAAAACTTCTTCATATATAATGTTTTTTAGTTAAGCCTTTACTTCTTCAATTTGAGGTTGTTCTTGATTTGTAGAAACTTCGTTTAACTTATCTGCAGTTGCAGTTTCATTGTTACCATCTGTAGTGGGTAATGCAGAAGTATAATTATTTTCATCCTTCTTAGCTGGAATACTTAATGCTATCAATGCAAATCCTACAACAAGTAAGATGCTACCAAAGCCAGTTCTTACAACCTTTGTTAGGGTCTTTACATTTCTGGCGGCTGTGGCGCTTGCATTTTGAATGCCGGTAAAAGCATCACCTCCGTACATGGAATCTGAGCAATATTCTCCAGCATCCATATTGAAGCAATATATACTGAACCCTATTGAAACAATAGCAGCAATCAATAGGATAATTGTTCGAAATACTTTCATAATGCGATTTAATTACCAATTATCATTTTCATTACCAGAAACTCCATTCTTAACAGCTTCCTCTATCTTGTCCATAATGACATTTGAAAAAGCATGCGTCATGATAAGAGCTTTCGATGATGTCTTCTTATGCTTATCCTTTTCTGCAAATGGATAGCATTTCTCTAGAACCCACTTTTCTGCAATCTTGGTTGGTACAGTGCCTCCTATAGCTCCCATAATACCACCACCAGCTAATACTATTGCTTCATAATTCTGAACTGTATAAGTTACTCGGATTTTATTTTCTTTGATATCCAACTTGATAATTGGCTTTACACTCACATTATAAGAGTTTGTTCCTCCCATGTGGCCAGCTATATTAGGCAGATAGCCTTGAGCAATAATGCAACCGAGCTCTTTATCATTAAGCTGTATAACGGAGTTTGCATCATTGAATGAAGCTGTTACCCAATAATTCAGAATAACGTAAAGTTGATTCTTGGTTTTTCCAGGGCAATCTATTACTTGTACATAAGTAAGAGAATTATTCTTATCTAATTGTAGGGTAGAAGCCAAATTTGCTGCGGCATCATTCCATTTTTCACCATACTTTTCCTTGGCGTATGTTTCCAACTCTTCTGTACGCATTATTTGCGCATTTACACTCATCGCCATGCTAAGCACAGCAGCAAACAAAATCAAGAACTTCTTCATTGTATTATTAATTAAAGGTTTAACAAATTAAAATTCATATCCAACTCTTAACGTCACACATTCTGCGTTAAGAACTCTTGGTTTACGTGTATAGCTCATATCATGTGAACTATTGAATCTATCAAAGGTCTCAAACTCTAACTTCTCTGCAGCGTAACCTATAGATATATTAACAGCCTGTTTCTTATTTGTAGCTATTCTGCAACCAGCTGAGAGATTCCAAAACATACCACCATTATTGGTCACAAATGTACCAGCCTTACCATCAACAAATGGAGCAACCTTACTCTTTGTGAAATTTACATGTGCATTCGCATATACAGGAATATCTACTTTGCTTTCTCTTGTGTCCAAGGCTATATCCATATCCTTTGTTTTATACTCGGACATAAAGTGAAAACCAGTACCGGCACCGAGGAAGATGTAAGGATTAAACTGATAGCCATGTGTGGTGTTAATTACAAAGCGTCCAAATTCATAGTCCCCTATTCCGACATCATAGCCGGCATCAATAAAACCACGATAACAATTGCCAGAAATGTTTTGGGCATTGGTAACCAAACAAGCTGAGCAAATTAACATTGCAAACAAAAATAATTTCTTCATTATCTATAAAATATTAATAGTTATTTCGAATTTATGCTGCAAACTTAAAAGATGACTATGCACCCTTTCTGCATTATTAAAATAAAAATGAACTACCGTACTTTATTGGTATCTGGCTTTTCTATCCGACAAGACTTTTTCTATCCACTAGGGGCTTGACAATAGACGCTTCACACACCATTAGAACAAAATGCTTAGTGTGTACCTTCCGTTTGGATGCAATTGCTCACATCTTCAGTTGCTGTCAATTCAGTTCACTGTGTTCTCAGCTTGTACGGTTACGTTTCCTAGTTCAATTATTATTCTTCCATATTCACATTATAGCTTTTGAGAAGCTTATAAATATAGGCATTAGGCTCGAAGTCGAATAATTTGTTTATAATTAAACCTGTTGAGTCCCAAACGCCTTGATAAGTAGCATTTATTAGGGCTTTAAGACACAAGACAATGTTTGTTTGCAATTCCTGAATGTTTTTCATAATATCTTCAACCGTGTATTCCTTATTGCCTAGCTTTAAAGGATCGCCTTCTATCACATAATAGCC
>JAQWBH010000154.1 GCA_028707405.1 Parabacteroides sp.
CAACCGTTACCATAGCCCCAATAAGGAAAATCAGAGTTTCTGCAATCTCTCCAATACTTTCTAATATTTGATGATCGACCACAAAATGCCGGCATTGTTCAACATATGGTAATGATTTAAACTGAGGGAACATGTTCAAAAAATGTTCGAAACTTTCAGACGACGCATTTGGAATGAACTGAGTTGCACCAAATGTATACATAACCCACAGAATCGTCCCTGTCAGCAACGCTGTTCCGGCTTTATTGATTTTTAGAGGGTGTTCCAGGGCAATCATAAGATATCCCACGAGAAACACGATAACCATTGCAGTAAGTAACATATGTTGTGTTTTTGTGATTTATCTTGCAAAGTTAGAAAAAAATTTTAACTTTGCAATGCTGTAATTATGATGCAAAACGAAGTCTTATGTCAGACAATAAAGTTTGCACACATAAAAGAACAGTACAAACAATGCCAATAGAGCTGCATCATGGACGACGCAGCTCTATCACAAACAAAATATTATGTAAAATTTTTATTTACGGAACGGAGGCCTTACGACCTGAGCTTTGAGATTCTTATTACGCACTTTAACAAATATTTCTGTTCCAGCCTTTGCAAAAGCCGGTTGAACATAAGCCATACCAATACCTTTCTTCAATACAGGAGACATTGTACCGGATGTTACATGACCAATCTCATTATCTGATACATCTACGACAGGATAACCCTGACGAGGGATACCTCTGTCGATTAATTCAAAAGCACACAGTTTACGTGATACACCTTCTTTCTTCTGACGTTCAAGTTCGACACGGTTTGTAAAATTCTTGCCATCAACAAACTTGGTAATCCAGCCTAAACCGGCTTCGATAGGCGATGTTGTATCATCCAGATCGTGACCATACAAGCAG
Source organism: Parabacteroides sp. (assembly GCA_028707405.1). Classification (GTDB taxonomy): domain Bacteria; phylum Bacteroidota; class Bacteroidia; order Bacteroidales; family Tannerellaceae; genus Parabacteroides. The sequence goes on from JAQWBH010000154.1 coordinate 897, forward strand.
AAACCCATCTCCAGACGCAATGTATCACGAGCGCCTAAACCAACCGGCTTAATTGCTTCAGGCTTACCTGCTTCAAATATGGCATTCCAAATTCTCATAGCATCTTCCTTATAAAAATAAAGCTCAAAACCACCCGCTCCTGTATAACCGGTATTTGAAATAATCACATTCTTACAACCGGCGAACTCTCCTGTAGTGAAGCAGTAATAAGGAATTGACGACAGATCAACGACTGTAAGACGCTGAAGAACTTGTTGAGCCTTAGGGCCTTGAATAGCCAACTGTCCTATACGATCGGAGGAGTTTTCCAATTCCGCCCCTACTTTATTATGACTGACACACCAATTCCAGTCTTTTTCGATATTGGCTGCATTAACGACCATCAGGTATTTATCTGGTTCATAAAAGTAAACCAATAAATCATCAACAATACCGCCCTGCTCATTTGGAAGGCATGTATATTGAGCCTTGCCTACTGTCAACACGGAGGCATCATTAGAAGTAACACTCTGTATAAAATCGAGAGCTTTAGGTCCTTTAACCCAAAACTCACCCATGTGTGAAACATCGAACACACCGACGCCATTGACAACAGTCATGTGTTCTTCAATAATACCGGTATATTCAATAGGCATGTTATATCCGGCAAATTCCTGCATTTTTGCACCTAAAGCAATATGCACCTCTGTGAACGGAGTTGTTTTCATCTCATTATATTGTGTTTAATATTTAATATTTAATAATTCAGCAATTTTGATAATTGTTTCCATGCATTTAACCAATGAATTAACAGGCAAAAATTCATATCGACCATGAAAATTAAGTCCGCCTGCAAAAATATTCGGGCACGGTAACTCCATAAATGAAAGTCGGGCACCATCCGTTCCGCCGCGAATAGGCTTGACTAATGGCATAACTCCAGCCGCTCTCATGGCATCCATGGCCAACTCAATAATTTGTTTCTTCGGCTCCACAATCTCACGCATGTTGTAATACTGATCGTGTAAGTCTAAAGTAGTACTACCCGGATATAGCTTGTTCATCCGCTGTACCAATTCACGAACAATATCCTTCTTCTCTTCAAAAAGTTTCCGGTCGTGATCGCGTATAATATATGAAAGCGAAGCTAATTCAACTGTGCCCACCATATTAGTAAGGTGATAAAACCCTTCATAACCTGACGTATGCTCCGGACGCTGCACTGAAGGTAGCCATGAAGCAAACTCAACAGCCAGAAGAGAAGCATTCTGCATCTTATCTTTTGCATAGCCCGGATGAACATTCAATCCTTTAAAAGAAACCTTTGCAGCAGCAGCATTAAAATTCTCATACTCCAATTCACCCAGAGCCCCGCCATCTATGGTATAGGCGAATAAACATCCAAACTTCTTTACATCAAAATAATCGGCACCAGCCCCTATTTCTTCGTCCGGAGTAAAGCCCACACGAATCTTTCCATGCTTAATCTCAGGATGTTCTTTAAGGAAGTCCATTGCAGCGATAATCGAAGCAACGCCGGCCTTATCATCAGCGCCAAGCAACGTTCTCCCGTTCGATACAATGATATCTTCACCCTTATAATCATTCAATTCAGGAAACATCTTCGGAGAAAGAATAATCTGTTCTTCCTCGCAAAGAACGATATCTCCACCTTTATAAAAGACAATACGAGGTTCTACTCCTCTGCCACACATATCTGGACTTGTATCCAGATGGGCAATAAAACCTATTGCAGGAAGATCTTTATCCGTATTAGCCGGAAGAGTAGCCATCAAATAACACTTATCGTCTAAAGTGATATCTTCCAGTCCTATTTCCTGCAATTCACTGACCAAAGCTTCAGCAAACACACGTTGCCCAGGCGTACTGGGTGTTATTCCCGCATCTTCATTCGATTGTGTATCGAATGTGACATATTTCAAAAATCGATCAATAACTGTCATCGTTTTCCTGTTTATTATTCTGCTTTCAAAGATAGTAAAAATACAAGATATTACATCATTCTATCACTAAAAACAGCTACTCCCGTCAAAACAATGGGTGCAAATCTTACACTTTGGTAATCCAATAGCTTCGACTAACGTTTCCAACGTATTAAATTTCAGCGACGTCAGACCGAAACGATCTGCAATCGTCTGTACCATCTTTCTATATTCAGGTGAATCCGTCGTCGCATATTTTTCCAGATTCTTGTTTTCATCCCCTTCCAACTCTTTGATCACTCGACGTGTAATCAGTTCCAGATCACTTTTTGAAGCGGTGAAACCGATAAACTGACAGCCGTATATGAGTGGCGGACAAGATATACGCATATGAACCTCTTTTGCCCCATATCCATACAGCATCGTTACATTATCGCGAAGCTGAGTACCGCGGACGATCGAATCGTCACAAAATAAAATGCGCTTGCCTTGCAACATCGCCCGATTAGGAATCAGTTTCATCTTCGCAACCAAAGAGCGCATATCCTGGTTCGAAGGCATAAAACTGCGTGGCCAGGTAGGCGTATATTTTGTCATTGCACGGTGATACGGTGCACCTTTGCCTTCAGCATAACCCAAAGCCATACCTACACCCGAATCTGGAATACCACACACACAATCAACCTCCGATTCGTCCTTCTTTCCCATCTTATATCCACAGGTAAAGCGTACTTCTTCAACGTTTTTACCTTCATAGCAAGACACCGGAAAACCATAATATACCCACAGAAAAGAACATATCTGCATCCTATCGTTCGGCTTGCGTAACTGTTCAATGCTATCGGGCCGCAAACAGAGAATTTCTCCCGGCCCCACATATCGTTCGATCTCATAATCCAGATTCGGTAAACTACTTGACTCACTTGTTGCAGCATACGCACCATCCTTCTTCCCAATAATGATTGGCGTACGCCCCCACTTGTCGCGAGCCGCAATAACACCGTCTTCAGTAAGTAGTAGCATTGAACACGAGCCTTTGATGCGGTTGAAAACATTTTCTATTCCCTCAACGAATGTTTTACCTTGAACAATAAGCAACGCAACGAGTTCTGTCTGATTTGTCTTACCCAAACTCATCTCCGAAAAATGCATATTAGCTGCCAACAGTTCATCCTCAAGTTCATTTATATTATTAATTTTTGCCACAGTAACAATTGCGAACTTCCCTAAATGAGAATTAATTACTATAGGTTGCGGATCAGTATCGCTGATAACGCCAATGCCTGAGTTGCCAACGAAGTCGGAGAGTGTGGTCTCGAACTTCGAACGGAAATAAGCATTTTCCAGATTGTGAATAGAACGTACAAAACCAGATTCTTTATTGTATGTCGCCATACCTCCCCGGCGCGTTCCTAAATGTGAATTATAGTCTGTGCCATAGAACAAATCGGTAGCACATGCCGAATGAGATATTGTCCCGAAAAAACCACCCATTGTTATACCGTATTTAAGTTTTTATTTGGGCACAAAGGTAAAAGTTTTATTAAAAGTGCTCCCGATTTATTAAGGAAAAATCAGAAGTACTGTTAATTCTTTTTGTAACTTAAATATTCTATCTATACTATAATGATATAAAGTTGCGGCCTCCTATTCTGTCAGTTTTATATTACTCAAACGATCAGTAACTTTAAAGGGGAAGTCAGGATACTCATACAATTCGAAACGAGGTTCGGTTTCACCTTGAGTGTATTTCCAGATAGTTGAATAGTTATCGACTTTCTCACCCATTTGTTGTAATTGGCGCAGATAAGCGGCTACAGACTTGTTCTCGGCAATGTATATATCACCCATTCTATCTATAATAGGGCTGTGCTGACGTGAATGATCGTGATTAAAACGCAAAACTCTCTTTCCCTCTAATGTTATGCCTACCATTTGGAAGCTCATACTCTTTCCAATTGCTGGCAGATTAAGTACACTTCTGTCAGTAGCTAAAAACGGCAGCTGATATTTCTTCATGAAACCTCGAATGGTTACAGCGGCATTTGTCGAGGATTCCAACTCTTTTGAAAGTTCTTTCGCCTGCTCCTTCGTTAATCGACCAAGTTTTTTTTCTTCATGTTGTTCCTGCAACGAGCGACTATTCGGTGTATAAACCGCATAATTCTCATTAAACCCTTTTACTGAAAATGTATAATAGCACAATACACCCAATGAGTTAAGTACCTGCCTCAAACGAGCCGTATGCCCTCTGCGGGAAACAGCAGCCGTATATACTAACTGATTCGTTATTAACCATCCGGCCGACAAAATTTTACGTATAGCCACCCGAGCTTCCGGCGTAACCTCCAAAGGAGATTGAAAATGCGTCTGAATAATAAATTGTTTGACTCCGACCGTTGAAGCCTCATTTTTAAATTCCTTCAATATTTCAATCAGTTCGTCATTAACGCGCATGGGTAGATAAGCCAAAAGTCGAGACCCTAAACGTACGCGCTGCAATTCGGCATATTTTTCACCATCAGGGCGGCTCATATTAGCTTTATGCTTGTTGCAGGCCATATGGTAAACAGCATTCAATATATTTTTCAACGTTTTATTTTGACTCATCAAAGCATCTCCGCCTGTAATCAATATATCGCGCAACTGAGTATCATCTTCAAAATAAGTCATTAAAGTACAAAGCTTATGCTCCCAACTTTCTTTGGGAAGCAATTCTTTAAACTCAAAATTAAGATGTTTGCTCTGAAAATCATACATCCGCTGACAAGATGCGCATAATCCGCCGCAAGCCCGTCCCATTGTGTCAGGAATTAAAATAGCCACATCAGGATAACGACGATGGATATTATAAGCATTAGGTAACAGCCAGCCCGCAGCATTAGGCTTACCTACTTCAACAACATCCTCCTTTTCCCAAGCACGAATGTTTCCAAAAGTTTCTACCAGTTGTGGAGAATAAATAACATAACTGCGAATAGCTTCATCATCATATTCTCCGCCCGTGACATCAAGTAATGATAAATAATAAGGAGTTGCAAAAAAAGGCATTCCCTTCTTACGAGCCTCAGAAAGGAGCGACATCGTTTCCGTCGATAAAGAATTATTCAGAAAATAATTTAACTCTGTAGGTGATTTCACGGCCATTGCTAAATGGAATTTGAAATCATTCCACCATAAATTCACCTGTTGATACTTATCTCTATAACGCATGCCTTTATCAAAATGAAATCGTGAAGATGAAGATTTACGGGCATCTATCTTTTGAATCAATAAACGGAGCATTCTTTCCTTGTTTTGAGTTCTCATCTGTTTCACATTCTTGCTTCTGGCAGAAGACCAACGGTCAATACTTTCGTTCAGGCAATTTAGCGAAACGTCTGGCAGTTCAATTCCTTCCAAACGCTTAAATAAAAAAAACAGATCAATAAATAAATCAACCGATATATCCAAACTCTCTAAATGACCGGTAAGAAATTGCCACAAATAGGTCAATGGCCGAATCCGAATTTTCTCGCCTGTCGATAACTCCTGAATCATATGTCCGTCATATTCTAAAAGAAGAAGGATTTGTTCACAAACATCCTTTTGATTCTTTTGCTTTTTAATCATAGCCTCACGAAGCTTCTTCTTAAACAACTGTGCATTACGACTAGATTCCGCCATGTCGGATATGAAGGGAATTTCACGCCGGAAAAGCATAATTAACTGGATGATTGAAAGTGAAAGAATCTCTTTTTGTTTCATAAACGACTATTGTTTTAATAATTAAAGTAAACTCAAACATTATTTCCATACATATATAATGCAGTCATTATATATTCATTCTATTCCCTCTAATATTGCAAATCTAGTAAAAAAAAATCATTCTCACAACCTTCCCTTTATATACTATCCGGGAATATCCTGTAAGTACCTGTCGTATAAAAATAAAGACAACTATTCATACAATCCTGGACCACAGAATATACCCCTCTTGATATGTTTACTACTTACAAAAAGAAAAAAAATGCTTGCATGATAAAAAATAATATCTACCTTTGCAGCTGGGTAAGTCCTATACGGCATGCTCCCTCGGAATCCCCCAGGGCTTGACCGCAGCAAGGGTACTTGGTTGTAGCGGCGCGATGTAGTAAGCTTACCCACCTGCCTCTTTAGCTCAGTTGGCCAGAGCACGTGATTTGTAATCTCGGGGTCGTTGGTTCGAATCCGACAAGAGGCTCAGGGGAAGAGAAAGTTTCAATTGCAAACTTTCTCTTTTTTATTTCATAGTAGTATTATAAGGCGAGAAAAGAGTATCTTTGTCGGCATTATTGAAATAATTGTATCATTATCAGATGGAGGAAAACAAAAACATACTTCTCAAAAGTGCGATGTCGTATGGGTTGGCAATGGGTATTTACTGGATATTCAAATATATCTTTTTTATTATCGGATATACACGTCCTGCATTTATGTCAGTCTATTGGGGATGCACACTCGCGGTTCCATTTATTGCTTATGTATTAACGAAACGATTCAGAGAAGATCTGGGTGGATCCATTCGTTTTTCTCAAGCATGGCGTTTTGGTGTTATGATTTATTTTTTTGCAGCACTCATTGTTTCACTGGCGCACTATATATTTTTCAAATACATTGTTTCGCCGGACTATCTGCCAAGCATGATCGACTCGATGACGCAGATTCTTAAAAGTGCAAATGTAAGTCCTGAAGCGGTCAAAAACTTAACACAGATAAATATAACCCCTATCCACATGGCCATACAAGGTATATTCAACAACATATTCTATGGTATTGTGCTGTCAATTCCGGTAGCAGCAATTGTACAAAGAAATACAGGTTCAACGGTAAACAAACAATAAAAAAAATTAGAAATGGATATCTCAGTAGTCATACCTTTATACAACGAAGCGGAATCTCTGCCAGATCTTTATGCATGGATCGAGCGCGTCATGAAAGAGCATCATTACAGTTATGAAATCATTTTTATCAATGATGGAAGCACCGATAATTCATGGAAAGTAATAGAAGCACTGAAAACACAGGCACCGGATATTGTGCATGCCATCAAGTTCCGTCGCAACTATGGCAAGTCGCCGGCCCTGAACTGCGGTTTTCAGAAAGCACAAGGTGATGTTGTAATCACTATGGATGCAGACCTGCAAGATAGTCCGGACGAAATTCCTGAACTCTATCGTATGGTTACCGAAGATGATTATGATTTAGTCTCTGGTTGGAAAAAGAAACGATACGACCCATTGACAAAGACCATTCCAACGAAGCTATTCAACGCTACAGCGCGTAAGATTTCTGGAATTCACAATCTCCATGATTTTAACTGCGGCCTGAAAGCCTACAAAAATATCGTCATAAAGAATATCGAAGTCTACAACGATATGCATCGTTACATTCCCTATCTGGCTAAAATTGCCGGATTCGGCAAGATTGGGGAAAAAGTGGTAAAACACCAAGCACGCAAATACGGAACGAGTAAGTTTGGACTTAACCGATTCGTCAATGGTTATTTAGACCTGATGACACTATGGTTCACTTCCAAATTCGGAAAAAAGCCGATGCATTTCTTCGGCCTGTGGGGAAGCGTGATGTTCTTTATTGGATTCATCGCCTTAATAATTGTTCTAGCAGCAAAGCTCATTTCCATCTGCTCTGGTGACTTGCGACCGTTAGTTACCAGTTCACCCTTCTTCTACATTGCTCTGACGGCAATGATATTGGGTACACAAATGTTTTTAGCAGGCTTCATTGGCGAACTGATATCAAGGGATTCGCCAAATAGAAACCGATATAAAATTGAGTCGGAAATTTAATTTTGTATAACAACATCTATCCATGTCATTCATTGAAATCATATTGTTGGCTATTGGATTATCGATGGACAGTCTGGCTGTATCTGTTACCAACGGAATACTCATCAAGAATCTGAAATTCAGCAATGTTTTTCGTATCAGCAGTATTTTGGCCCTATTCCAGGCAGGTATGACGCTGATTGGTTTTCTGGCAGGTATGAGCTTTCGAAAATACATTACAGAATTTGATCATTGGGTTGCTTTCATCCTATTAATATATCTGGGTGGAAAGATGATTTACGAAGACTTGACTCAAAGAGACGAAAAGAATAAACACGATCCGCTCTGCATTGCTACCCTTTGTGGATTAGGCATTGCTACTAGCATTGACGCTCTGGCTGTCGGGATATCGCTAGCATGCCTGGAGTCGAACATCGTATTGGATATTGTCACTATCGGAATCGTCACGTTCATTATCTCGGCTTGCGGTGTTTATTTGGGCAATGGGTTAGGGCATAAGGTAAACCTGAAGCTGGGCGTTCTGGGAGGACTTATTCTCATTGCAATTGGTATTAAGATACTTGTTCAACATATCTATTTTAACGGATAATCATTCTTCATCAAATTAAAAACCAGAAATATGTACAAAAAAATTTGTTTTATCGCAGCTCTGTTTGTTCTGCTCTGCAATGGATGCAGCAAACCCAAGCAGTATTATGAAGAGAGCGGGACAGTGTTCCACACGATTTATCACATTAAGTACGAAGCATCGGATGTGCTGACTGACAGTATTGATGCTGAACTGCAAAAGTTCAATCTGTCATTGAATCCATTCAACCCCAACTCAATCATTGCCAAAGTAAACCGTAACGAATCGGTAGAGGTTGACGAATGGTTTAAAGAGGTTTTCAACAAATCGATGGAAGTCTCCAAACACTCAGATGGTATTTTTGACATCACGTGTGCACCCTATGTCGGATTGTGGGGCTTCGGTTTTAGCAAAAAAGACAGCGTCACACCAGCTATCATCGATAGTGTTAGAGCATTCGTCGGTTATCAAAAAGTACATTTAGCGGGGAATAAGGTGATAAAAGACGATTCGCGTCTGATGCTGGACTGTTCGGCCATTGCCAAAGGTTATTCGTGTGATGTCCTCGCACGCATGTTTGAACGCCTGGGCGTTAAAAACTATATGATTGAAATCGGCGGTGAAGTGACTATGAATGGCATTAATGATCGCGGCGACTGCTGGAAGATTGGAATCAACAAGCCTGAAGACGATACGACGGGCATCAAGAATGATATTGAAGAAGTGGTACAGCTATGCAAAAAAGGTGGCATCGCAACATCCGGCAATTATCGTAACTACTACATCAAAAACGGCAAAAAATACGCACATACAATTAATCCCAAAACAGGTTATCCTGCTGAACAAAATGTTCTGAGTGCAACCATTGTAGCCAGTAACTGTATGACAGCCGACGCTTATGCCACTGCTTTCATGGCAATGGGGCGCGATAAAGCTAAACAAATGGCCCTCAATGTTCCGGAAATAGAATACTACATTATTTATACCGATGAAAGCGGGAAAGAACAGATTGACTTT
>JAQWBH010000155.1 GCA_028707405.1 Parabacteroides sp.
GCCTGTAAATATTGTGATTATAAAAGTATATGCAATTTTGAATTATCCTTTGACGGCTGCTCTTACGATGTGGTAAAATAACTATCGATGTGCTACTGTGGCTCAGCTGGCAGAGCAGCTGATTCGTAATCAGCAGGTCAGCGGTAGTTGATAAGGTAGGATGGATAAATTATAATAAAGTGAAAACAGGGCCGGAAATCCTGCCCTCACATACATGCTGGCATAGCTCAGTCGGTAGAGCAGCTGATTCGTAATCAGCAGGTCGGGTGTTCAAGTCACCTTGCCAGCTCCATGAAATTAAATCCTTAGAATTGTGTTGGTTCTAAGGATATTTACTGATTACCTCTTGACTGTGAAAACTTCATTTTTGAATGGCATTTTCGGACATTCATATAGCTCCTGCGGGATTGCGCTTGTGGCTATTAGTCCCCGCATTTTGAGATATTTTAGAAACTCAGTTTCGGTTAGCGTTGAGATGCCATCAGATAATAGAGACCCCAAGACTAATTCCTCAAAAGTTTTAAAAGGACTTTCATTACGGACAATTATACCTCTTTGATAACGCCGATCTCGAATCTGCGGTGATATGATACGAAAGCCCGTATCGTATTCGGTGATTAGAGACTCCAAAAGGAAGCCATTCCATTTGTATGAACACTTTGGGAACGATTCATAATCAAATATACTGCTGAAAGCAAAATACCCCGATTTACTAACAAGTCCCAGTAACATATCTGAAATTAAACTTATCAGCGATTGCGAAACGCCAAAATAATTCTTTCGTACATAATCATTTTCCGAGACTCGGATAAAATCTTTTTCTAATTCGGAGAAGATGGCATATACTGTGCCTCCAGCCCATCCGAGATCGGTAGCAAGACGGGTGTACTTTTCGTAGTTTAAATCGGTTTCACAATGGAGCAGAACCTGCGCAATATTGGCTGTTGATATTTCCTGCACAGGAAATTCCTTAGAGAGAATATGTGGTCTTTTGAATCGATAATCACCTTCAAAGAGGTACGATGCTACATAGTACAGATTCTGCGGATTGGTAATATTATTTCTGGATAGAAAGCTTCCGCCTATGCCTTTGATGGTATTGAACAATAGGGTATCGCTCGCGTAGCCGTTATGTAATCCAGTTTGAGTCTTTATTGCATCAGACAGTATCGTCTTTTCTTCGCGAGTTATTTTTATATTATCTATGTGATTAAATTCATTATAATCCCACTGAATAACATCTGGCAGTCTCATTACGGAGAATGCTATGACAAAATCATTTATACCGGGAATTGATTGCTTAATTTCTGCTTTGGTCATAGAACGACCATTTTCAAGGAGAATCTGACTCAATCGATCATCGATATCCTGCCTGAGCTCACCGACTTTGGACATTAAGTCTCTTTCATATGCGAACTCATTTGGATACAGGCATTTAAGCATTCCATGCAGAAAGTTTGGGCTATCAATATTTGTCTCTGCCAGAAAACGTCCTTGGAAATGAGAAAATAGTTCGGAGTAATAAAATGAAGTTTGGGAGCTACTTGAAATAAAACTGTGAATCTCTTCAAATAAAGAAAGACTGTATATTACTTTCTCAATGGGACAATATCGCCCGCGGCCGGAGAGTATTAATTTAGACGGATCACGGGTCATTCCGGCGGTTAATGCCCTGTTATTAGGCGGCAGGGGCACACCATGATAGTGTTTAGCTATAATTTGTCTAAGCGAGCGCATATCATCATTATCTTCATCAGAATCCAGTTTGATATCAAACCTGAAAAATTTACGAACAGCATCGTGACAGACTATGGCATACGGCTGAGTGCCCTTGGTGACATAATCGCCGTAAAAGCGGTACCTGTTATGCACAAGGAAATTCATAATATCTGTAGCATCGAAATAATCCAGGTTATGCTTTTTAAGCTCGGACTCTATTAATTCGAGATTGTCATAAAAATTAATGCCTTCACCGATGATTTCATCTGTATATTCTTTGAGCCTATCCTCGATATCAGCATCGCATACAGAAGCCTTTATGAAGCTGTCGGAGAACTTGAGATAACGCACATATTCAGACTCCTGCAAAACAAGTTTGCAGTACATGGCTGACTCTTCAGAGCGAAAAAGATTAATGAGATCTGAAAAGGAAAAGGTGGCCTTATCTGATGAAAGCAGAACGCCTGCAACTAATTCTGCAATGCCTGTAAGCTTACGGCACGTTTTAGCAAGGATTTGTCGTACCCTTTCACGAGTTACCTGCAATTCCTTTCCGATTTCCTCCAAGGTTGCTCCGGCACAACGCTTTGAGATGCTAATTTTTGCACTGTCTTTCAGAGCATCAACAGCTTCAGTAAAATGTTGAGTTACGGGAACAGAAAAATAACTATTAATCACACGGGCAAAAGAATATTCCTGCGGAGTTAATCCCCTGTCGCAAAGATCACCGATAGTAAAAAAATTGTTTTTCAGAAATAAATCAAACCCCTGTTCAGATATCCCTATGTTATGAAGCAGTGGAATCGGAAGCGGTCTATTTTCAGAAGCAATATTTTCGATACTATATAATTTAGATGGGTCTATCTCTGGGTACGCTACAGTTTCACGAAAGGCTAATATTTCTTGGCAGGTTTTTATCCCCATGTTCCTGATATCCATTAAATCTTCTGCCGTCAGACATAATAACTCTTCAAAAGAAGAAATACCAGCCTTTTTCAGACAGTTTTTTGCTCTGACTGACAGTGGGAGGCAAGATATTGAATCTGTAGGATACAAAGATTTATCAATTTCAGAGTAGCGGATGGACGTTGAAGGAGAATTAATAAATTCGATATAGATCCTTCTGAGATTCTCAACCGAAGCTATGCCAAGTCCTTTTAAATTTGCGGCGTTATCAAAATCTGTCTCTGTAAGCTGACTCATAAGCGATTTCCCGTCAACATAACATTTTTGTATAAATGGTGCGCTTCGAGGTACATTGAAATAGACTTCACCTATTAAGGCATCTTTTGCTTTAACAACTTGCTGCAACAGATGTTCGTTCTCGTCATCATGCATATCAGGTTCACCGATACCAGCATTTTCAAGCAAGAGTGCATCTTCACAAGCGAGCTCTGCAGTACTTGAGGTATCCTCGACAGTTAAAGAAGGTGTGTCACAGAGAGAAAAAAGCTGCTTAGCCTCTGAAATCAGGTTTTCTAAAACACCAGGTACAAAAAGCAATTCATCGAAATTAAAGCGTGCCAATGCTTCAAGAGTGATAATGTCTCGCTCTTTAAGATAATACAGTATCCTCTCAAACTTTTCATCACTATAAAGAGAAAAGATAGACTCTGACATTAGGCACCAATTTCCTTTCAGCTAAGAAATCTTTATAGTTCTTGCTTTATCAAGTATTTTATCATAAATTTTTAATTCCGGCAGACAGTCCAATATATATGTGCCGCCAAGGAGATTAAGGTATTTTGACAATTCTCCAACAGTATTAGTATTGATGAGACATCCTTCATCTCTGGCTGTTAAGAGTGCTGATATAAATGCCTTTGTAATCATGGGGCTGTTTGATGTGTTACGCTCAAGAATGTGCATAATATAGTCTGAGCTTTCGCATACAAAACGGGTGAGCTCATAAGGATCTGTGCGTGATGGGTCGTGTGTCAAGCGTCCTATCCACCATAAACGAGCAATAGCATTTCTTGTCAGAGAACGCCTTGCTGATTGTCCAAAAAAGAAATGATCTTTAACGCTTTTAAGCGTACATTTTTCGACTATTCTCCATCTATATTGAGTATATTTCCAAAAATAGTTTATACACAGACCAGCCCAAAGACGTTCATCGGATGCTTGGGAAGCAGATAGAAAGTTAAGACGATTGTAAAGACGCTTAACATTTTCAAATTCTGTGAGTTCTGGCTTGTCCTGAGACATATCGAGAGAGAAATTGTCAACAGAATATTTCGTCTCAATGAAAGGAGAACGACCGAAATATTCTGTAATCCACCCAGCATCAGGTGAAGCAAATTTGGTGAAAAGTGTAGGCAGGTTGCTTTTGAGAGCAAACAGACTGTCGTCCTCTAAAAAAACAAGTTTCATTCATCTTCCTCCTCGCTGATATTGCTATATCCGCTTGATAGCGTCTGCAGGGCATCTGAAAGAGGTACATTAATCAATTTTTGTGCTGTTTCAAGCATATTTCGCTCAGAAAATTTGTCACTTTCGATGTCGCAGTTGAATTTATTCGCTAATGATTTTTTTACAGCTCGATACCACGCATATGAGCTATATTCATATCTCTCGTCAGGGTCTCTCTTTGATACCTCTTCGAGTACATATGTAAGTGCAGGAATTACAACTAAAGAATTAAGAATCGATTGGATCAAAACTTGACCGTTTAAGCTTTTGAAATTAAAAAAATCTCTTTCAGATAACTTGATAACTATTTTTTTGTAATTAAATTCAACGACCATGCCCAATGCCAGCTCATCATCATTTTTAATTATGCTAAAAACAGAAGGAGTATTTGATAGATCACTGATATCTTTGTCAACATTGATGTTTACTTGCTTCCCGACAGCCATTACGCAACCTTCTTCGATGGTAAACTTAAAACCGCGATAATCCTCGTGAAAATTAGGATTTACATATTCCGAAATCTCGGTTTCTGCGACGATGAATGGACAGACCTGCAGTCTGCCACTTATCATTTTGTTTACTATAACATGAGAAAGCTCATTTTTCTCTGTTGATACTGCTACCCGATATCCTGTCTGTGCGCATTCAAGATGATATACAATTTTAGCTTTTCCGGAAGTCAGCAAATCTGATATACCCGAATTATTTACTTCGGCAAGGAAGTCTAAACGGATGTTATAGCCATCTCTTACTGGGTTAATAACCGTATCAAAATTACTGTCCGCATAATCGTCAGAATAGTATGACAGCACCGGGTATGGATAAAGCTTAGGCCTTATTTCCATATGCTTTTACCTCCATAGAGCAATAATCACGATAATCAATAGTAACTTTAAGGCGAACGGGAGTATTCGCAGTAAACGACAGCCCCGAGATGCGGTTCCCATTTACGGTTAGCGACGGCTGTCCCATACCTATAGCCGAGATTATCGGTGCATCATAATCCTGCGATTCTGCAGATAGGAATAAATCAAACCGCCCGTTTTCTACAGAAATAGTGGGCACAAATGTTATGGAATACTCCCCTTCGTCTTTGTTTAAACACACAACCCTTATTTTTGAGGCAGTAATGTCAACAACCGATTTGTGGTGCTCTTTTGGATTTTCGCCGCGTCCATCACCTTCAAAAGAACCGCCTCCTGAGCCGCCGAAACTGTTGTCACCATCCTCGTGTCCGGCTCCTGAATCGGCATCCTCTTCAACGATATCTCCCTGTTCATCATCTGTTGTGGTTTCATCACCATCAGTAAACACGCTCGTCTTAGCGTTATTGCGTGGCGGAATAGTCACCTCTATTGATTTAATGGTATCAGGGAGCAATTCTGTTTCATGAGTATCATCGCCGGAGTCCATGTCACTTTCATCGGGCAGATATTCTCCCACATCAGGGTCGATTTCATCAACGTCACTGTCCTGTTTCAATTTCTCTAAACAATCTTTTATATAGTCAATTAGTCCTTTAATGTAGGAGCGAGCAAAGGGTATCTGGCTTTTGGGTTCCATACGTTCTGGTTCCCATTTTGTATGCTGAGGATTTTCAAGATTACGCAGGAAGTCATTAATTTTTTCACCTTCAATAAGCATTACGCCGACAAAAGGAATGATGCCGGAAATATTGCCTCGATCCATTATCTTCATACCTGTTTTTCTTATCATTGCAACTTTTCGATGCATCTCAACCTGATGCTTATCGGATTGTATGATAAGGCCCAAACGCACCGTTCCGTGATTTTTATAATCAACCTCATACCAAACGGTGTCGTCAGAAGTTAAAACGATATAGTATTTATCAGCGTTTTCAGTCATGGAAGTCTGGTATTCTTCAATCAGTGCCGGAAGTGTATCTTTATTTATTATTATATCGGAAACTCTTACTACAAGCTTGCCGGTATAGACAGCATACAAAAATCCATCAAGCACGGAAGTGACAATGCTGTCTTTCCAATCTGTTGAATAAAAGCGAAAGCCAGCTATGAATATATCTGTTCCAGTTTGTTTTTTTTCGCGCCTAAAATGAGGATCAAGGCTAAGCTGTGAATAAACAGGCTGGTTATTATCAGCGCCATAGTAACCGACCCCTACAGTAATCTCATCATCTTCACGTCGAAAACTGGTTATTCTCGATATGCCCTGAAAAGCTGTAACATTTTCGATGTCCAGCGTGCTATAAAAAACAGTTCGGAATTCGGAGCAGGCAAAAGGAGCAAATTTGCCTATACCGAATGACCCGCCTGACGTTCCTGCTTTATCTGATGCCCCAGATGATTTGGTTAAGTTGCACCAGGGAGTATTGTATTCGCTTTTCGAGCCCTTCAGTCCTGTAGTGCTAAAGTCACTTATTCTAAGGAACGGAATGCTCCCCGATTTCATCATCTTAATCGCACGTTCAAAAAAGTCAGTGGCTTTCTTTACTGACTGGACACTCCAAAAAACCAAAGAATCCCTGAACGCTTTTTCAAGCGATTCTGCATCAGGGAATTCGTCGATATCAAGGACAAAGGGCATAAACTCTACTTCTACAGTTTTACCTTCGAGTGCTGCGTCAAGTGAGTTCTGGCATATTTCGCGGGCCAGCGATTTCAGGGGAGTTCCTTGAAAAGTTTCGACACCCGAGTTGCCAATGCCGTTAATATCCCCTTTATTATTCGATGGAAAAGACCATCTCATCGCACTACCTCCTATTCAAGTGTAAAACGGGTACTTTTTTTGCTCTCAATTTTGTTAAACTTTTTACGAGCCTCTTTGAGTTCATTTTCAATCGCAGAAAAAATCTTATCGATATCCACAGATGTATACTCATAAGCGGAGGCGTTAGAGCAGTTTCCAAGAAGTTGAATCATATCGATGATTTTGTTTGTACGAGCCTCAACAATTCTAACAAATTTCTCGCGCTTTGTTTCTTCAGCACCCATTTCATCCACTCCTTTCTAGTGTAAAAATATTCTATCGTAAAATAACACATTCTGTCAATGATAAAATTAAAATATATAATAAATACGGATAACATTTTAAAAATGTTATCCGTATTTCTGAAATGTAAGCAAAATATAGTTTTCTATTCATCGTTTACTGGCAAATATTTTAAAATATTTTCGGCAATAGCTTTTGCCATTAAAGGAGGGACTGCGTTGCCAACCTGCTGATATTGAGAATCCTTTGTACCTTCAAAAATAAAACGATCCGGAAAAGATTGTAGCCGAGCAGCTTCTCTTACCGTGATTGCCCTATCCAGTTTCGGATGAATCCACATGGATTTTCTCACATTAACAACAGTGCCTGAGTATTTCTTGCTATCTAACCGTAAATAAATGGTGTTTTGTGTCCGCTCAGGCTTCTTATATGACCTGATAAGCTCTTTCGGAAGTTTATGAAAGTTCTCTCCCTCTTTTAATGCCTTGAAACGAACTAAGGCTTCAGGCGTAGTTTTGGTGGTTATATGATTATACAGCAAACCATTATGTCTTAAGGAACGGGCGTACTCAGAAACAGGTAAATCAGCTTCTGAATAATCAATACCATGTTCCTCTCTGCTGTATGAAACATTACAATTCTGAAGATCTGAAATTGCATCTCCTACTGTGATAAAAGGTATTTCAGCGGGTTCCTTCGGCAATGATATCTCATAATCTCCGGCAAGGTCTGAACGAATTCCGATTCTTATATATCGAAGCCTTTCCTGCGGTACGCCAAACCAGCGCGCATTTACCGTTGATCCAGTTTGTTTATAGTCGCTTCCTAATACAGCATGTATATAGTCAAGGACAGAATAGGAGCGAACAATGGCAATTGTATGATGCGTGTTTGCTCTATGCTCAAACCTGCATAAAATACCGTTATCATAAATCTCCTGTGCTGTTAGTAACAGTTTCTGGTATTCAATAAGCTCTGATAACTGTTCTGAATACGAAGAAATGTTTTGTGCTCGGGACAGGGAATCTTGTATTGCTCTTAAGCGCACGATATTATACTGAATATAAACTGAGTCCGGAATATCAGTCAAGTACTTTTCAATTTGATTTATTATTGAGATATCATTCTTTTCTATGTATTTTTTCAGCCGATCTTCAGACCCTTTATTTTTATATAAAATATGCAAAGATGTATAAAGCTTATCAGGAAGAATAGTTTCGGTTAACTTTTCGCAATCCTGAACAAGAGGAAGCGTATCAATTCCGTGAATTTCATGCTTCGACAGGGCAATGACATCATTTCTTAACTCTATTTGCAGGCGTTCAATTTCTTCATGATCATCTGCTGTATCATAAAATCTGTGGATATCGGACTGAAGCATATTTACATTTTCCATAACAAAGGCTAAAGGGCGAATCTCGCGAATTGCCCGAAAATACTCTTTTACTAAGGAATTATTCATACAGACAACAGAACTTTTCTGTCTGTTGGCGTTTGAGAAACCCTGGCAAGGAGGTCCGCCGATGACGATGTCAATGCCGCCGAGTTCTGTGCTTAATTCAGCGAAGTTGCACCCGACGACGTTTGGAATCATACGGACATCACCATGATTTCTTAAATACGTTCTCTGAGCATTAGGATTATTCTCAGCCGCCGCAACTATATGAAATTTACCTGTTTGAGCGAATCCCCAGCTTAGACCGCCGGCGCCCGCAAACAAATCGAGTGTTTTCAGCATATCATTTTTTCTCCTGAAATGAGTGTTATTTTTTCATTCTCAGTGTTTGCTGAGATAAATCTTATTTCTGCTCATATTCCCAAATTGTGATGACACGCCAACCAGATTGTTCCAAGTTTTTTCTGTTCGCTTCATCTCGTTCACGATTGGCCTGCAGTTTCGGTATCCAGTAGTCCGCATTGCTTTGAGGAAGCACCGCATACTTACATCCATCGTGCATATGCCAGAAGCATCCGTTAACAAAAACCATAACCTTATATTTTGGCAGAACAATATTCGATTTTCCAGGGTAACGCTTATCATTCTTCCTATATCGCAGTACGCATGAAAAAAGATATCTTCATAGCTGATATTTGTCCCTTGGATTCTCGACATATTAAAACTTCTGACTTCTTTCGGAATGGTTATCTGGCATTATATCCCCCTAAAACAGAAAAACAGCGCATCAGCGGTCTTTCGCACCTCCGCTACGCACCCATTCATCTATTTCGTCAGTCTTAAATTTCCATAGCTTTCCGACTTTTGCAGAAGGCAATCCCTTTTTATCAATCCAATTTAGAACTGTTTGCCGGGTAACTCCGAGATATTTACAAGCTTCTTTGAGAGAAATCCACCGTTCCTCATTGATGTTCTCCATATAATCTCTCCTTGAGCAAAATAACCCTACTGAAATAATACCGCAAAAGCTATAAAATATCAACTATTATTGTAAAATTATATACATTTGCGTATAGACTTTGCGCTTGCTTGATGGTAGTGTGTCTTGCTGAAAGACTAACTATTAAAAGTCAAGACCCAAAATGAAAAACTTAGAATGGATTGTGGAAACACAACTCAGATAAAGCCGCACCTTGATAATTGCATGATAAAACAAGCACCCCGGAGAGCTGCTTTCGGAATTACAATGGCATAGTGACTATGCCCGGCTAACGAAGGTCTGGTTCGTTTTCACAAGGTGAAAGATTACCCGTGTTAGCTTCTTGGCTGCATGAGAAACGGCCACGTTGTAGGCTTTGCCTTCAGTACGTTTCTTGGCAAGGTACTGACCGAATCCTGCGTCCCAATGGCAGACATATTTTGCGGCATTAAAGAGGGCGTAGCGTAGATATTTCGAACCACGTTTCACCATTTTCGCATGTGTTGAGGTCAGTTGCCCTGACTGGTACACGGAAGGTTCTAAACCAGCAAAAGCAAGCACTTTCTCTGCTGAATTGAAATTACTGAAGTTTTCAGTCTCAGCAATGATAATGGCAGCCATACGGTATGAGATTCCGGGAATCGTCAGAAGCGGGCTGTGAAGCTGATCCACGATGGG
>JAQWBH010000156.1 GCA_028707405.1 Parabacteroides sp.
CCTTCATTAGTTTTACATCTAATACTACTTGATCAACTTCCACATTATGTATTGGGGCCACTCGGATAAATGGAGTTGCATAGGCCCCATTAAAAGATAAAATGGTTTCAATTTTGGAGATACTTTGGTATTGTATGGTAATATTTCCATTCTCCTTTGCACCCTTAAGATTATCGGTATCACCGAAAGTGAAACCCATCAATAGAAATACCATTAGGACTGATAAAATACACACTACTGTCTTTTTAACCATTTTTTTCTCTCCTTTTTAATAATGTAATTTAAATAAAGAAACCCCTTTACTCATTAATATTTACGATTAAAGGGGTTGCTTTGTGACAGGCATTAGAAATATATTTAACTTTAATAGAAATATTTAAGACTTTCTGCTATTTTCTCTGCTTCATTTAATTCAAATCTTGTTATTATCTCTATTATCTGGTTCTGCTGAAGCCATATTAGAGTAAGTTGTTCATCTTCTATTATCCAATGCCCCGTATAGCGTCCACTTATTTCGACCTCACCTTTTTGGTCCACCTCATTATTCAGATGAATCTGAGCTCCATCTGCCGGAAATTGTGAAATTTCAATACTATCGCCGCTGTCGTTTTCAAACAGTATTATTTTAAAATTAGTCATATCAAACGCTTAATTAAAAGAAAACCCTTCCGGCAGATACTCCGGATACCAGAACCCGTACCAGTCGGCAGGTATTCCCGCTGGTCGTTGCCGAATACCTGAATCAGGTATCAGATCTACATCCTGCTGCCCTATTTGTACCAGGAAGTTTTGAAACTTCTCACGACATGCGTCAACATTCGTGATAAGAATTGTACTGGTGATGATTGTGACCAGTATGGCAATTGAACAGATCTTTGCGGCTCTTTTCACCCTTCGGGTCCAGACCGCTCTGACGGCCTTCTTTTTCTCTTCTGCGATCATCTGCGCTAGTTTATCATGCACCTCTGAAGGAACCTTAAAGTCTTTATTTTCTTCTGCAATGCGATCATATTCTTCTACCCTTTTTTCCATGAGCCGCTTTCCAACATAGGAAAAGAAAATCTCGCTTTGCGCTTCGATGGCCTCTTGCATATCGGTTTTTTCTTTATTATTCTCACTCATATTTCGAGACCCTCCTTCCTTTTTCCCTCAATAATAGCTGCCGTTCGCCGTCTGGCACGGGATAGCCGTTGTCTGGCGGCATCGTGGCTGATTCCATAAAATTTAGCAATTCCTATATCATCCCACTCCAGCCCGTATTTGAGTACAAGAATGTCTTGGTCGTCTCTGCTTAATTCTTGCAGACACTCGCCGATCCATTCTCCCAATGGGGCAGATGCCGTAATTCTTCTGGATTCTAATTCACCCATCATAGTAATAACGTTTTCATCATAGGGATTTGTGACAGCTTCCGTTCGATTTTTTTTCCTTAACGAGTCAATGGCCTTATTTTCAGCAATTCTATATATATAATTTTTAGTTGCAACGGAGCCGGGGTCTCCTATTTTATCTGCATTTTTGCATAATTGAACAAAAGTCTCTTGTCGAGCGTCTTCGGCTGCTTTTTTATCTCCCAAAGTCTTGTATAGAAAGCTAAGAAGCTTCCTTTCATATTGCCTGAAAATCATATCGATTTTTTCTGCTTCATCAATGGACAAAGCTAAAGCTAATATTAGCATAGTCAACCTCCCTCCCTTATTCATTACACTAATACCCCATTTAAATCTATTATTCTAACTCGAACAGAGGCCTGTCTACTTTTGTCGATCATTGTGTGGTTATCATTACATCCAAGAAGCATTTTGTTTCACCCTTATTTATCCCTTCTTCGACAATTACATAAACGTTATGCTTTAAATTTCTCTAATTCACGCTATCCTCTACTATTAAAACCCCAGGATTCAGGAATTTGTGACATTTATTTTTAACTGAAATTGTTTTATATAAAACAAATATATTCTCAAACCATGTCACAAAAAAGCAATAGCCTCTGTACTGTAATCGAACTTGTTTTGAAAACCCGTATAGTAAAGCCGTAAACGACAGAGAAGACAGCGTTATCTTATTAAGCATAATTATTATATTTTTACAAATTATTTTTAATCTCATGGGATTACCACTTAAAACCTTTCATTTAATTAATGTTGTAACCGTCGACATTTTTATCCCGGATTAAATAATTCAATACTTGGGTTTACAAGGTGCCAAAAAAACTCGTGCTTATCTTCAAAGATTTAATTTGGAGGCGGGTTATTATGAGAAACCTTTTATACAATGCTCAAAATGGAGACTCCGATGCCACGATTATATTAGTGGAAAAGTTTAAACCGCTTATCAAAAAGTATGCAACGCAATTGAACTATTATTGCGCTGAGACGGATCTTGTAATCGCATTATTAGAACTCATTTCTTCAATTGATATAAATAAATTTAAGGATGGATGCGATGGTGAGATTGTAAATTATATTTACATTACATTACGAAATAAGAAAATTGATTTGTATAGGAAGTCAAAATTGCATGCAATCGAGGAAATACATATTGAACCTGAGACTTTTACACATATGCAGACTAATGGTAGTTTAAATATAACTTCGCCGATGGATTGGACAAGCATATTAAACGGTTTGTCGGAAAAGTAACGCTTTGTAATAATTAAAAAATATATACAGGATTACACTGATGTGAAAATTGCCGAGCAAATGAACATTTCAAGGCAAGCAGTTAATAGACTGATCAATCGTGCTCTGGAAAATTTGCGAACTAATTTAAAGAGTGAAATGGATGATCATTGATAAACCGTCAGAGGAGATTTCAATATACATTGCTTTATCATTGACGCTTAAGTATTGATTTAGTTCACCAAAATACATTGACTTGGGTCAGAAAGGATATGTGATGGATGATACAAACATATTTAAAACAATAGTAGCAGCATCAGTTGGCTTCATCACATACACATTGGGAGGCCAGATATGTGGTTAGGAGCGCTGGTTATCGTTATTGTAGCAGACTATATAACCGGCCTTTGCAAGGCTTGGATTTTAAGCGAACTATCTAGCAAGCAAGGTTTAAAAGGAATTGTAAAAAAACTTATGTATTTTGCAATTGTAGCAGTTGCTATGGTTGTAGACAATACGACCAGTGCTGGAGGTGTTGTGAGCATTACAGTAATCAGCTTTCTTATCGCAAACGAAGGTATTTCAATAATAGAAAACTGTGCTGCTGCAAATCTACCGGTGCCGAAGTATTTGTTAAAGTTACTTAACAAGATTAAAGGAAACGATGAAGTCGAATAAAAGTGTGGACTGAATCATGGTAGAATAAAAGGCGTGATTGGAGGCAATTTTGCCCTGGTTTTGTTTAACGCCAATTTATAAAGACCCGTATCCACTTTTTGTAATTAGCGTGCAGTTGATAGGTGTCGCTACCGGAAACCATTTGTGCTTTGTAAGCGTGAAATCTTTCGACAGCGATAGTATCCTCCTTATTCGCCCTTTGGGACCAGGTCTTCACCACGGTTCCATTTCTCAATAGCACTGCACTATCTGTGTTTGCAGATGATAGAATTGATACAGAAACATTAGATGTTCCTATGACTGTAGACGTGTCCATGCTTGAAAATATGAGTATGGAAGATATAATTGAACTGAATGAAAAAACTGTTATCGACGAAGACCTATTAATGGAGGCTTTATTAATACAGGAGTGGGAGTCATATTCAAATGATCTCGAATTCCGAAGACTATTGAATGAAGACCCTGAGGATGCTAATCGTATGATTGAGGAAAATGTTAATAACCAAATAGAATTCTTCTTTCAAATAACGCCGATGAGTTGGACTGGAGAGACCGTTGCCTGGAGTGCGGCCCCGTTAATACAACAATATAGCAGCAACTCATGTGGCCCGTGTTCTGCGTTACAGGCTATATTAGGATGGGGCGGATCTGTGGTAGGAGCGAATAATGACGCAAAACAAAAAACCATTGAAAAAGTTGTCCCCTCTCCTGCAAATGCATATGATCTTAGAATGCATATGAATGATAACTATAACCCCCCAGAGTATATATCAGCAAAAAAAGGAAGTGAGATGACCGACTTAGCTTTTAAATGGACGCTTTTCAACAGCTTGATGTATGATGTGTCGCCAATACTCCATGCAATGACTGGTGAATTACCATATTATGAGGGGCATGATACTGGACATTACATTTGCGTTCAACGAGTTGACTTTAACCGTTCCGACCCAGTACGGTTGAGAGATTGCAATTATGACGATGACATTTTTGGAAGTCACTATGTGACACTTGCTGATGCTAAAGAAGCGGTAAGCCGGTCAGGTAGATATTTGTTATCAGGCAAAGATGCTGTAAAGCATACAATTTACCATAGAGGGGATTTTCCCCTCTATGGTACCTATACGAAGGAGAATGCAATTATGCGCAAGAGGATATGCAGACTTCTGTTTATGCTGCTTTGCTTAGCCCCATTTTCTGCTTGTCAGAATGAAAGTGTGGATAGAAGCGAAATGATACCTTTTTTAGACATATCTGCCGCAGAAAAAATAACATTTAAGCCAGGCGGCAAGGATCATTTTTCTGTTAAAGTATACGACATCAATGTTCCCGAGGATTGGAGAGTTGGCGGGGTCTTCCCCTATGATTCAAGAATATATTATTATCGGGATAAGGTGCTCCGCCAGCTTGTGACCAACTCCCCTGCGGAGGTAGTGGAGTACGATACAGAATCACATACAGAGCGGGTTCTTTATACGTGTGAAAACTACGAGATTGGCCTTATTTTGAATGAGATAAAAGCCAATGAAGATTCCGTTTTTTGGTCAGTATACGAAGGTAATGAACGCAGAATAGAGAGATATGATTTTAAAAATGAAAGGATCGAGTTGATAGATTCGTCTAATGCCGATATACCCGCCATGCTATCGGCGGACGGGAATCATATGATATGGTTCCAATCATCCTATGATGAATCGAACGATGATCTTTATGTATATGACAGCAGCGGAGGAGAGCTGGAACAAATAAAAGTAGCTAAACGATATCCCTATGGAAGATCCAATATCAGTGTGGGAGTTTTGACTTATATTACCGCCTATGACGATCAGTATAACTTGATTCATGTTCTCGATCTGAATACGAAGGATGTGATAAAAAAAATTCATGTTGACAAAAATGTGGATTTTTCACGCACTATAGCAAATAGACAATATTTTATCTTTAGGCTGCCAGAGCAATTAGATGAGATCTATGCGTATGATTACGTTAATGACACGTTATACCAGGTAAACGATTCAACGCAAATATCTGTGTTTTCTTTTGAATTAATCTATAAATCTTAAGGAACGGACTAAAACTGTATGTTTTGGCGGCGATGTCGCAAATCATCGTTTCACCTCATCAAGCGCAAGCCAAAGCAAAACTTATGCGACCGTAGATCATGATTTTGCCAACGAAAAGACAAGAGTTGTGTATATCACCGTAAATTAAGCTTTTGGCAGCGGGGGCAGGCAGTGAAACACATAAAAACACCATTATTTATGGGAAAATTCAGAAACATATTGCGGTGAATCACGTCTTATGGGTATGTGAGGGGTGGTTTATGCGCCACTCCACAGTATAGGCGGTCTCCACTCGTCCCATAGCCGCCGTAATTAGGAGGAGTTATATGAAAAAAATATTTATTTTCTTTATTGTATTAACAATTGGTATTTTGGGCTGCAGTTGTAATCCTGCAACAACGGAAGAGGCAAGCAAAACAGGAAACCATACTGAAAACCAGGGAATTACGGTATCTACCCAGATTCATGTGGTGGATTTTCCTAATGATAAGAGGATGGAGGCGATGGAGTATATTTTCCCCGACGGAACGAGAATGCTTACATTGCCAGGGGATGCCAAAACAATATTTTTGGTCAACGGAACCTACGATCTAAACATAGAATCCAGTATTGTCGATGATGTATTCATGGTCTCAATAAAAGACTTATGTGACAGCTTAGATATAAACGCCACATCCGAGAATGATAATATTACAATTACAAAGGATGAATTGAAGATTATTTTCAAAGCAGATGATGATGCGGCATTGGTCAATGATGAAAAAAGCACTTTGGAAGCCGTGCCGACAATAATCGAGAATAAACTATACGTACCGCTCTCTTTTATTTGCAGCGAATTAAATTTAGATGCGGATCTTTTTGATCCTCCTGTGAAAAATTATTTATTCCGTCATAATACTGTTGTTGCAATTGACCAAAAAACAAATCTTACCGGCTTATCTGAAGAAGAAGCATATGATTATTTGAAAGATAAACTTGGCACGGCCTACAGCCAATTTGAAGATAACTTTAAGAAACTTTATAATCCGGACAGCGACAGGCTTTTTAGCAGCTCGGCAATATTAAAGGAGGATATTGACAGTCTGGAATTAATTGGTAGCATGTCTAAATACTATGTATTTCGAGGTCCTTATACAATGTTTTTGAATAAATATAACAAGAATGTGTATGTTAAAGTTCCAACGATATCAACATCAGATCTGAAGATAATAAACTTTAATGACGAATACCTTTTTGAAAATAATTATATGGTTGATTAAGTGGACATAGTCCTAAACTACCTCAAAAATTTTTGTCAATACTCGCATAAAAAAAGCATCTCAGATACTCTTACTTTCTGAGATGCTTTATCTACTGTCTGTCTATGTATGCATCCTTGATACACGCCTCTTATTGGTTATTACGATAGTTTAATCCATTTCGACAAAAACCTTTTTGTCTATTGTCGTTGCGCTTTTTCGTCCAGTACCTCCTGCAAATTGTCATAATCCCAGCCTGGATCTAATACAAGGTAGCATTCCCAGCTTGTTGAACCGCTGTTGTCATATCCGTTGACTACAACAAAGTGGGTACCTCTTGTTCCGGCTGCTTTTGCGATGCTGGGATAGCCATTTAACAGTCGCTGTGCCATATCTGTGATGGTAATTGTTGTAAACCGATGGCCGGCATAGGTAATAGTTCCTCCTTTATAGCCTCCTGAGGAATTGCAATTTGCAGCTAATTTTGTAATGACCGCCTTTTTTGTGGCAGTGGTGCCGTCTTCTAAGTACCAGCAGATTATCATGGCGATGGAGCATACATAACAACCCGCACTGCCTACTGTCTCTGTAGAAGTTCCTAATTGAATGTTCTTCCAGTTTGAATTGTTTTGTTTGATGAAATAGGTGTTGTAATCAATAATAGGTGATACGTTGTTCATAATTTTTCCTCCTTTTGAATATTTTTTTTGTTACTTACCCAATCGATTAAGCTTGTACATCCGTAAACACGATGCGGGGCAATCGTATGTAAACTCGTAAATATTTGTTTTTAGAATTAAAATATCTATCATAAGGAATAAATGCCAAAATTAGTGGTGCTGAAAGAAAGCTAAGAGAAAAACACTATGGAGAAAATTTGTGGCCCTCATCCCAAACCAGAATGAAATGCCGAGCAGCCTTCAATCTCTATAAAGCTACTCGACTTCATTAATAACATCATTTTTAAATCGCACAGTTCTATAATTAGGCCTATGCGCACACAAAGCGCACGAATAAAGAACCCTCTTTACGAGGGCGTATCGGGTATTATAAAAATCCCCTTTCTGCCGTAATATAGACATTTAAGCCACTTCGCAGCAGAAAGGGGATTTTCATTGTCAATAAACCAAACATCTTAGCCTAAATAAAATGGCGGATAGCAGATGTGTTTAAATTTTTAACGTACAACCTTCCCGGAATACTCATCAACTTGATCGACTACGACGCCGTTCTTATAGCATTTGGTAACTGCGTGCAGTTGATAGGTTCCGCTGCCGGAAACCGTTTGTTCTTTGTATGCGCAAAAAGTTCCGACAACGGTAGTGTCCTCCTTATTCACCCTCTGAGACCAGGTCTTAACTACTGTTCCATTTCTCAATAGCTCTGCACTAACTGTAATGTAATCTAAAGAAGAGCTCGAAACCGGCTCCACCTCTACCGTTTGCTTTGCTGTAGAGCCGCTGAACGTCAGATTATAGGAAATGGCAACAACATTTGAAAAGTACGGCTGAATGATCCCACCCTCCAGAGTAAGGCCTCCGCTGCCTGCATAGACCAAAGACATGGAACACAATACCATAACCATAACTAAAGTGCAGATAAATCTTTTCTTCATTGTTTTCATCATAATACATTTAACCCCTTTGTAAAAATTATACTTCATATTCTTTTGCTATCCGCCACTATATAAACCCCGGGGTTCGAGGATTTGTGACATTTATTTTTTGCAGGGGCAAAATTTATTATGAAGAACCCTCAAATCGCATTTCGTTATTTCAAATAGGACAGACTCTCTGCTATTTTTTGCAGTTCATCTACTGTCATTGGAGCAAAGGATGAAAGGCTCATTAAATAATCGCTCTGTATCCACTTAATAAAGACGCCTTCCTCTTTTTCTAACCAAAATCCGGAGTATTGATCTTTGATTTTAATCTCACCTGAGGAATCGGCTTCGCTGTCCCACAATAGTATGTAGCCGTCGGATATTGGGATCTGGGTAAATAGCAGTTTTGTTTCCTCTTGATTAAGGAAAACGATATTTGCCTTATCAGCTCGTTCCTCAAAGACTTTAAACGAGAAACTCTCCGGCAGATATTCGGGATACCACACCCCGTGAAGGTCCTCTACGCTATGTAAAAGGGTATTGTCCTCCGGAGCTTCTCTACTATCTGAAGGGGTAAGCTTTAAATAATCAGTGCGTATTTCTTCAATGAAACTACTGAACTGATATCTGAGTGCTTCTACATTATTGACGAGCAAGGCACCGGAAACTCCAAGAATGGCAATTACCAAAACGGCAATTTTAGCCACGTAACGCCTCCGCACAGATTTCTGTTTTTTCCGAAGGGCGGACTTTTCCGCTTCCAAAGCGCATAAGAGCTTCAATTCCAGGTCCTCCGGCATAGAGGAATTCTCATGGAGTTTTTGGAATTCTTCAAATTCCTGCTCCTGATCTGCATTATGCAGTTGCAGAGCATGCTCCAATTTTAGTTGGCATTCCTTCTCGATCATATCCTCGTACAATTTATCTTTTCCCTGCATATCGCTCCTCCGCCCGCCGCTGTTCAATGGCCCGCAGCTGTTGAATTTTTGAAGACAAACGCAGTCTGGCCCGTTCCAGCCTTTTTCGTACTGCATCCGGCTGTATCCCATAAAGTTCAGCAATCATTTTATCATCACATTTTTGATAATACTTTAAATCCAAAAGAGTTTGATCTGATGGTTTCAGTAAAGCTATGCCCGCAGTTAACTCATCCTTTAGATCGGCCGATGCAATAATTTCTGTGGCATGCTGAGTATTCACTATACTTAAAACCCCTTCATCCAGAGGTTTTGTGGCATTAATTTTTTGTTTTTGATAATATGTAAGGGCTCGATTTTTTGCAATGGTATAGACGAACCTTCGAGTTGCCGCAGAGTCGATGTCCTCTATCTTGTCCATATTGTGCATGATCCTTATAAATGTCTCCTGTAAGGCATCACAACTGTCAGCTTCGTTTTTTAAAATATCATTAATGAAGAAAAAAAGAGAAGAGTGAAACTTTTTGTAAATAGCTCCAAACTTCTTATCTTGGCTTGGAGTTAAAAATGACATCTCAGCTTCCTCCATACGAAATTTCCAAGGGTGTCGCTTGAAAATACTGATTTATATCAGCCCGGAATGTTTTTTCTTGCAACTGTTTCAATATACAAATTAATTATTTGCTGCAATTTATCGAAATAAACCGGCTCCATCGTCAGGAATAACTGCATAAAGATCAAAGTCACTGTCTTCATGTGGCTTACCATAAGCGTAGGACCCGAATAGATAGATTTTATCTGCATTCACCGTTTGATTGATCGTACTGCAGATATCTTTCAGCTTCTCGTTTAATTCCACATTCATCTCTACCTACTACTTCCCTCGTCGTGTTATCTATAATATACCGCAATTATGTCAGAATATCAATTGCTTCCGGTATTTGAGTTTCGTGTAAGTTTTACTAAATAAACAGGCATAGAAGTCAAAATATAAAAGATAATTG
>JAQWBH010000157.1 GCA_028707405.1 Parabacteroides sp.
AGTGAAAAAAGGAGATACGATTCGGATCATCTTACCTAAAGGATGCTACGATTTCTATCCCGACAGAGCGGCCAGGTGTGAGTATTTTATTTCCAATCATGATCAGGACAATCCAAAGGTAGTTGGCCTCCCTTTCGAAAATATGAAGAATGTCATCTTTGATGGGCAAGGTTCTGAACTTATCTTTCACGGACGGATGCTTCCCGTTTCACTTATCAATTCACAAAACTGCCAGTTAAAAAACTTCAGTATTGATTTTGAAAATCCACACATCAGCCAGATCAGAGTTCTCAATAATGATACCATAGCACAAATTATCACTTTCGAAGTAGCCAAATGGGTCAAGTATGAAATACACGACAGTGCTTTCATAGCCAAAGGTG
Source organism: Parabacteroides sp. (assembly GCA_028707405.1). GTDB lineage: Bacteria > Bacteroidota > Bacteroidia > Bacteroidales > Tannerellaceae > Parabacteroides. The sequence continues at coordinate 384 of JAQWBH010000157.1, forward strand.
AAGGCTGGTCACACATTCCTAAAGCCGGTATTGCATTCGAAAACGCGACCAAACATCTTGTCTACACAACCAGCGATATTCCTTTAGGCACCAAACATGTTACAGAAATATCCCCGCGCGTCATCAAATCATTTGGTTGGAAAAACGCGAAACTAATTCCAGGCACCATTATCGCCATGCGTCCATTGGGACGACCAACGCCAGGCGTCTTCATGCAAAAAGACCTTAACACAACATTGTACAATATCAAGATCCATTATGCTGAAGGTATGGGTCTGCTTGCCGAAACAAGTGAAAACATCACCCTCGATCGTTTCTCCATCTGCCTTAAAGGTAATAAAGACAAACGATACTTCACGACACAGGCTGATGCTACGCATTTTTCCGCATGCAGAGGAAATATTTCAGTAACAAACAGTGTTTTTGAAAATATGATGGACGACGCAATCAATGTACATGGAACTTATTTAAAAGTACAAAGACGTATTAACGACAAGACGTTGCTCGGCGAGTATATGCACGAACAAAGTTATGGCTTTGACTGGGGATTTAAAGGTGACACCGTACAATATATTGATTCGAAAACAATGGAGGTGGTTGGAAAGTCCAACCGTATCGTGTCAATACAAGCTATTGACAAACCGGACGCCCATGGCGCCAAACTGTTTAGAATTATTTTCGAAAATCCGATTGATTCGACCATCGGCAACCAAGGTTCGTTTGGTATAGAGAACCTCAGTTGGACTCCTGAAGTATACTTCGCACACGACACTATACGCAACAACCGCGCTCGTGGCTCTCTGTTCAGCACACCACGCAAGACCATCATTGAACATAACCTGTTCGATCATACATCAGGCACAGCCATTCTACTTTGTGGCGATTGCAATGGATGGTATGAAACGGGGGCCTGCCATAATGTACTTATTCGCAACAACAAATTCATCAATGCCCTCACCAATATGTTTCAATTTACCAATGCCATCATTTCCATCTATCCGGAGATACCGGATCTGAGGAATCAGAAACAGTATTTCCATAGTGGAATCGTAATTGAAAACAATGAATTCGACACATTCGATATACCCATATTGTATGCAAAATCGGTCGACGGGTTGATATTCCGTAACAATACTATTCGCCAAAATCATGAATATCCACCATTTCACTGGAACAAGCATCGCTTTTTCTTCCAACGAGTTGTTAATTATAATATATCAAACAATCAAATGGATGGAATCTATGATACTGCACGCAATTTAAAAGTAGAAAACTAGCCAAACAGCATGAACATATTCAAACAAATACCCACCATTCTTCTTATTGCAACATTGCTTCAACCGACTTCATTGAAAGCGAAATCAATAGAAACAACTCCATCAGATTCACTCCCGTCTCTGGAAAATCTCTATGAGTTTAAGTTTGCAAATCTGATCCTGCCGGCTTCACTTATTACCGTTGGTGCAATAGGTGCCTCCGTTAACGGAATGAAAGACTTTCATCTTATCCACCGCAAAGAATCCGTCAATGTAATCAAGATAGATAACTTTTTGGAATACGGCATGTTGGGGTGGGTGTTTGCCTGCGATTTCTTGGGTAAAGAAAAGCACTCCTTTTCTGACCAATTTTGTCTGGTGGCCATTGCTGAAGGTTTGAATTTTGGGATGACGCATGGGATCAAAAAAATGATTAACGAAAAACGTCCGGATGGCGGAAATTATTCTTTTCCATCAGGTCATACAGCTAATGCATTTCTCGGTGCTCATATTGCTTTCAAGGAATTAAAAGACAGCAATCCCGTATTAGCTTGCTCTGGTTATGCTGTTGCTCTCTTTGTTGCCGGTTCGCGCGTCTACAACAACCGCCACTGGATATCAGATGTCGTCGCCGGCGCCGGTTTTGGGATTCTTTCAACAGAGTTGTCGTATCTAATCTATTTTCCTATAAAGAATGCTCTCATAAAATACAAAACTAAAGGAGTCAATCGTCTAATCTTAACTCCAACCGTAGGCAATCAAGGAACAGGAATATATTTATCATATAGATTTTAACTGAATAACACACATAACAATATAAAGAACACTTCATCTCACATAAATTAATTACCTTTGCCTTAGAAATAAACGACATGTACAAAGAGTGCTTGAAACCTCTTAAAAAACAAGGATATGTATTACATAAAAAAACAATTGGAAATATCTGCAGCCCACAGTTTGCAATTATCCTACGAAAGCAAATGTACTAATTTGCATGGCCATAACTGGATCATTTCCATCTATTGTAAAACCAAAGAACTGAATAGTAACGGTATGGTAATAGACTTTACCCACATCAAAAAATGTATCTCCGATAAGCTCGACCATCAGAATCTGAACGATATTATCCCGGGTAATCCTACCGCTGAAAACATTGCCAAATGGGTGTGTGACCAAATTGAATGTTGCTATCGAGTAGAAGTAATTGAATCAGCTAATAATTCGGCTATATATGAAAAAGATTAATGAGATCTTCTATAGTTTGCAAGGTGAAGGGTTTTATACAGGCACACCTGCAGTATTTGTGCGTTTTTCGGGATGTAATCTACGTTGTCCGTTTTGTGATACACAACATGAGAACGGTGTAATGATGACAGATGATGAAATCGTAACTGAAGTAATCAAGTATCCAGCAAAAATGGTAATCCTCACCGGAGGCGAACCAGGCCTTTGGGTAGATGATTCCTTGGTAAACGCCCTACATAATATAAGAATGTTTATCACGATCGAAACAAATGGGACGCGTGTACTCCCAAAAGGGATAGACTGGATCACATGCTCACCTAAAGACAAAGCCGATGTCGTCCTCAAAAAAATAGACGAACTAAAGGTCGTATATACAGGGCAATCTTTGGATATATACGATCACTATGTAGTAAAGCATCGTTTTTTACAACCATGTTCAAACCAAAACATACAGGAAACGATCGAATGCATTAAACATCATACGGAATGGCGTCTCAGCTTACAAACACACCTCTTAATAGGAATTCGATAACCGCACTAAGAATTATTACTTTCCAAAGCCACATATAACCGAATTAATTATGTAATTTTGCAAATCAAACAGAGCGATTCATGAGTGTAGAAATAAAAGAAGTTTCCACTAAAAAGGAACTCAAACAGTTCGTAAAGTTCAGCCATAAGTTGTACGAAGGGAATCCGTATTACGTGCCCGGATTGATGGAAGAAGAGATGATTACCTTGGATAAGGTAAGAAACCCGGCCTTCGAAATATGTGATGCTATTTATTTTCTGGCTTACAAAGATGGTAAAATTGCAGGACGTATTGCCGGGATGGTTAATCATGCAAGTAATAAAGTTTGGAATGAGAAAAAGGCTCGTTTCGGTTTTGTCGATTTTATTGATGACGAAGAAGTGGTTGATGCTCTTTTTAATGCCGTCGAAAAATGGGCGCACGAAAAAGGGATGAAGGCTGTACAAGGTCCATTAGGTTTTACTGACATGGATCATGAAGGGATGCTCGTTGAAGGTTTTGATCAGCTAGGGACTATGGCAACAATCTACAATTTTCCATACTATCCTGAACAACTCAAACGTATTGGTTATATCAAAGATCAGGACTGGTACGAATATAAGATCTATATCCCCGAATGTATTCCCGAAAAACATCTGCGTATCGGGCAACTCGTGATGAAAAAGTATGGCCTGAAAATTATGAAGTTCAAAAATGCCAAAGAGATTATGCCCTATGCTAAAGCTGTGTTCCATACTTTGAACGAAGCATATACTCCACTATATGGATTTGCACCGCTCACGGAGAAACAGATAGACTATTATGTAAGCATGTATATTCCGATGCTGCGCTATGAAATGGTGACACTCATTGTAAAAGAGGATAATGATTCGGTAGTTGGTTTTGGTATTTCTCTGCCAAGTCTGTCAAAGGCTCTTCAGAAGGCTAATGGTCATATGTTTCCTTTCGGTTGGATGCCATTACTAAAAGCAATGAAAAGCAAACCCAAAGTAATTGATCTATACCTGACAGGAGTTTTACCCGAATATCAAAATAAAGGGGTCAATGCTTTGTTGTTCAATGATCTGATTCCAGTCTACCAGCGTTTAGGTGTTATATATGCCGAATCAAACCCCGAGTTGGAAACCAACAATGCAGTACAAGCTCAATGGGAATATTTCAAACGAGAGCATCATAAGACAAGAAGATCATTTATTAAAAAGATTGAACTCTAACTTCAGTTACCGACAATTGAAATAGACAATGAATGAATTAAACTCGACAGCACAACATTTAGAAGAAAATAATTATAGCGACGATGATGTAAAGACCTTGGATTGGATGGAACATATCCGTCTTCGTCCCGGTATGTACATTGGGAAGTTAGGCGACGGCAGTTTTGCCGATGACGGCATCTATGTACTACTCAAAGAAGTTCTTGACAACTCCATCGATGAATATATGATGGGATATGGCAAAAGCATTGAAGTTATAGTAAATGAAGGCTCCGTTTCCGTAAGAGATTACGGTCGTGGCATCCCATTAGGGAAAGTGGTTGATGTATCGAGTAAGATGAATACCGGAGCCAAGTACGACAGTAAAGCATTCAAAAAATCTGTAGGTCTAAATGGTGTCGGCATCAAAGCTGTTAACGCTTTGAGTAGTTATTTTCTGATTGCCAGCTACCGCGAAGGGGAATGCAAACAGGTTAAATATCAACGCGCCATTCTGCTAGATAATCCAGAAATTCAGCCAACTGACGAACAAAACGGAACACTAACCACTTTTATCCCCGATAAAGAAATTTTCGGAGAATATCAATATAAAGAAGAATATATTGAAACACTTCTGCGTAACTATACTTTTCTAAATGCCGGACTGATTATTACTTATAATGGGAAGAAACTGGTGTCGCGCAACGGTTTGGTTGATTTGCTGAACGAGAACATGACAACCGAACCTCTTTATCCGATTATTCATCTAAATGGAGACGATATAGAAGTGGTTATTACTCACAGTAATCAGTATGGTGAAGAATATTATTCCTTTGTCAATGGGCAATATACAACACAAGGAGGCACCCATCTAACTGCTTTTCGTGAAGCCGTGAGTCGTGTCATTAAAGAATATTACAATAAAAATTTTGATTATGCCGATATCCGTGCAGGAATTGTAGCTGCAGTAAGTATCAAGGTAGAAGAGCCTGTATTCGAAAGTCAAACGAAGACTAAACTAGGATCTAAGGATATGGGACCTGACGGTCCGTCAGTTGGCAAATTTATCGGCGATTTCATCAAAAAAGAATTGGATAACTACCTGCACAAAAATTTGGAAACATCAGATATTTTACTGCGTAAGATTCAAGATTCCGAAAAAGAACGTAAAGCCATAGCTGGTGTGACAAAGCTTGCACGTGAACGAGCGAAGAAAGCCAATCTTCACAACCGCAAGTTACGCGACTGCCGCGTTCATCTCAACGACATAAAAGGAGATCGGGGAGAAGAGAGTTGTATTTTCATCACTGAAGGAGATTCGGCTAGTGGTTCCATCACCAAAAGTCGTGATCCGAATCTGCAGGCTGTATTTAGTTTACGAGGCAAACCACTGAACAGTTATGGACTGACAAAAAAAATTGTGTATGAAAATGAAGAGTTTAATTTGCTACAGGCTGCATTAAATATAGAGGATGGCCTTGACGGACTCCGCTACAACAAAGTAATTATCGCAACAGATGCCGATGTTGATGGAATGCACATACGCTTGCTGATGATTACATTCTTCTTGCAGTTCTTCCCTGATCTGATTAAGCGAAACCATGTATATATTTTGCAAACGCCACTGTTCCGTGTGCGTAACAAACAAAAAACTTGGTATTGTTACAACGACGACGAACGACTGAAAGCCATCGCTGCTGCCGGTAAAAATGCCGAGATTACGCGATTTAAAGGATTGGGAGAAATATCACCCGATGAATTCAAATATTTCATTGGAAAAGATATGCGCCTAGATCTCGTTACGCTCAGAAAAGAAGATTTGGTAAAAGATATGCTGGAGTTTTACATGGGGAAAAATACGATGGAACGCCAGAATTTTATTATTGACAATTTAGTCATAGAAGAAGATGTGGTCAACTGATTATAATAAACGGATTGCGCTTTTCCCGGGAACGTTCGACCCATTCACTACCGGACACGAGTCTCTAGTGAAACGAGGATTGGCACTAATGGATGAGATAGTTATTTCTATCGGAGTGAATGACGCAAAAAAAACTTTTTATTCCCTAGAGTCGCGTATTAATGCCATCCGTCAATTTTATCGTAATGATCCTCGTGTCAAAGTGATGTCATACGACAAACTTACTATTGATTTTGCCAAAGAAATTGGTGCTAATTTTATCTTACGCGGTATTCGCACAGTTAACGATTTCGAATATGAAAAGAACATCGCCGATGTGAATCGTGATTTGAGCGGTATTGAAACATTTATCTTATTTACGGAACCTGAACATACGCATATCAGTTCAAGTATTGTACGCGAACTGTTGCGTTATGGAAAAGATATATCCCGATTTATTCCTAAAGGAATGGATCCGGCCAATTATAATATTAACAAATAGACAATGAAAAAAATCTTTTTATCACTTCTGATGGTGAGCTTATTCGCATCTTCAACAGTGGCACAGCGCGGCGTTAGTACAGATGCGCGGAAACTTCAATTGGCGCTTTACGCCATCTCCAATCTGTATGTTGATTCGATCAGTGAAAATAAACTTGTAGAAGATGCAATCGTAGGCATGCTGGAAAAACTCGATCCACATTCTGCCTATTCCGACCCCGAAGAAACCAAAGAGATGAACGAACCGCTACAAGGCAACTTCGACGGAATCGGAATTCAATTCAATATGCTGACTGATACATTATATGTCATCCAAGTAATTCCAGGTGGTCCATCAGAAAAAGTGGGAATCATGGCTGGTGACCGAATTATCATGGTAAATGACACCCTTATTGCTGGCGTAAAGATGAAAAATACAGACGTTATGAAACGATTGCGCGGGCCAAAAAATACTATTGTCCGCGTTAAAGTACTTCGTCAAAATAAACCAGACTTGATAGAGTTTAAGATAACACGAGGGAAAATTCCAATATACAGTCTCGACGCAGCTTACATGGCTGACAAAACAACCGGATACATTAAACTGAACCGCTTCGCCTCTTCGTCTACTGAAGAGTTTCATGCCGCACTTAAAAAATTAAAAAAGCAGGGAATGAAAAACCTCATTCTCGATCTGCAAGGTAATGGAGGCGGATACATGAATGTTCCCATTGATATGGCCAATGACTTTCTAACTCGAGGAAAACTAATTGTTTACACAGTTGGAAATGCTCAAGCACGCGAAGAAGCGAAGGCTACTGCCACAGGCAACTTCGAGGACGGACGTCTGGTTGTTCTAGTTGATGAAACATCTGCATCAGCCAGTGAAATCTTCACCGGAGCTATTCAAGATTGGGATCGCGGTGTCGTTGTTGGTCGTCGCACCTTCGGCAAAGGCCTTGTACAAAGACCTATTCCACTACCCGACGGCTCAATGATACGCCTTACTGTTGCTCGTTATTACACTCCAACCGGGCGTTCTATCCAAAAACCCTATAAGAAAGGGAATCAGGAAGAATATAATCGCGATCTCATTGAACGTTATAATCATGGCGAACTGATGAGTGCTGACAGCATTCATTTCCCGGATTCATTAAAATATAACACACTAGAAACCAAACGAATTGTTTACGGTGGAGGTGGAATCATGCCAGACGTATTTATTCCAGTTGATACAACTCTCTACAGTGATTATCATAGAAACTTGGTAGCCTCAGGAATTGTCAATCGTATTGCGATGAATTATCTGGATCGAAATAGAAATGAATTGAATAAGAAATATCCGAAGTTTGCCTTATATAAACAAAAATTTGAAGTAACCAGCGAAATCATGCAAGAGATGATAAAAATGGCAAACGACGAAAAAATTAAGTTCAACGAGACAGAATACAATCGTTCAAAATTCCTGATTATGCTTCAAATCAAAGCGCTTATTGCTCGTGACTTATATGATATGAGCGAATATTTTCAAATTATCAACGACGAAAATAACAGTTTGAAAGAAGCGATGCGTATCATCAACGACGAAAAAGAATACAATCGAATATTAAAAAAATAACTCTATCTTAAGTTATGTATTGGACTCTATTCCTCACATTTATGAAAATTGGCGCTTTCACGATTGGAGGAGGATATGCAATGCTACCTCTAATTCAGCGAGAAGTTGTTGATCGCGGCTGGATGACGAAAGAGGATTTTATCGACCTCTTCTCTGTAGCGCAATCTTTGCCTGGTATTTTTGCTGTCAACATTGCCATCTTCGTTGGTTATAAGCTGAAGAAAATTCGTGGAGGCGTTGTATGTGCGTTAGGAAGCATCTTGCCTTCATTTTTGATCATTCTAGTTATTGCTCTGTCTTTTACACAATTCAAAGACAATGTGTGGGTAGAAAAAGCATTCAAGGGGCTTCGTCCGGCAGTTGTGGCATTAATTGCCGTTCCCTGCCTCACGACAGCCCGTTCTATTAAATTGAGCAACAAGCAGCTCATCATTCCAGTAATAGCTGCATTGCTGATATGGAAAGCAGGAATCTCTCCTGTCTGGATTATCATTGCCGCGATCATAGGAGGCATCTATTATGGATTTAAAATAAAGAAAGACTAAACATGATTTGGCTACAATTATTATATGTATATCTGAAAATCGGAATTTTTGGTTTTGGTGGTGGCTATGCCATGCTTTCGCTTATTCAGAAAGATGTAGTGATGCGCTATCACTGGCTTTCGCTAAAAGAATTCACGGATATTGTGGCTATCTCCCAGATGACACCCGGACCGATAGGGATTAACAGTGCTACCTATATTGGATATACAGCGATTCATAATGCCGGTTACTCAACAGCGATGAGTATTCTGGGATCATGCCTTACAACAATTGCCGTTTGTCTACCATCGTTCATTCTTGTGTTGCTCATCTCATACGGATATGCTAAGTTTCGTAACAATAAATATGTGACTGCCGCCTTTCTTGGGCTTCGCCCAGCTACTGTCGGATTGATAGCGGCGGCAGCATTGTTATTGATGAACAACGAAAACTTCATTGACTACAAAAGTTTCCTAATCTTTGGCGCAGCTTTCATTCTCACATGGAAATTCAAAGTTCATCCTATACTAATGATTCTCATTGCAGGCATAGCCGGCATTATTCTTTATTGGTGATCTAACTGATTCAATACTTGGAAGTCCCACTTCCAAAAGCATCTCCTATTACATCTTCCAAAAAGCTCTTTCCCACACATAACAAACATCCGGAAATTCGGCAAGCCTAATTAAGTACGCTCGCTACATTTCCCGGTTTCCACTGTTACATATTCTATATTTAGTTATTGCTCTCCGATAAAACTCACAACAGCATATAAATATGCCCGGAAGCTTCCTAAAATGGTACTTCCGGGTTCTTTTTTTGAAATACAAGCCCTTTAATCAAAAAGTGATGTTTCCGGAGGACTTCCCGATGTAGCTTCCAGGCATGTTTCCCAATCCCTTTCCGGGTGATTGAAGAGGGTATAGAAGTTTACATAATACATCAATGTTATTCTGACCATT
>JAQWBH010000158.1 GCA_028707405.1 Parabacteroides sp.
CATTTGGTAACTTTATATTGATCACGGAACCTCTTTTATCCTGCTTAACTAATGGTCCTTTCAGCTTTTGATTAATTGTCAGGTTCACAGACTCCTCCACAAACAGGGGATCGGCAACAAACAGGTCATATCCATCTGTTAGTTTTTCCATATAAATAATAAGTGATTTATCGGATGTCAATACTAACCCTTTCTCCAGTTCAACTTTGCCTGGTTGATAGAAAACAATACCATAATTCTGCATTTCTGGGTTCTTAACGGCTTGTATTTCTGGAGAATTGGCAATTATTTCAAAATTATATTTGTCGGACTCCTTTTCAAAGTCGGCCAATGATTTATCCGGAATAACTATATAGCAATACGATTCATTTACCGGAGTATGTCCATGTTCTTTCCAAATACTGAAAACTCTGTGAGTAATGCTCTCCGGATCTCCAGATTCATTTATCATTTTCCAGGAACCTTGTTGCTCTTTCTGTTGCAAAATAATATTTTTTTGATCGAGGAAAATATATCCAACATTATCATGATGTATCCAGTTGAGGTCATCCAGTTTTTCTTTTTCTTTGGTAAATTTTTCTGTCTTTCCTGCACGATTTATATATACATCTCCGCGGAGAAAGCACTGGTTCACGGAGGTTATTACCATTTGCGTTTTGGCTGCGTTGATTCCACTTCCTAGGCAGAGCATAGCATCACCAAAGAAGAAATAAGATTTCCAGGCTTGAACCCCTGTGTAGGCATGCTCGTATGCCATTATTCCATTCTTTGAGTTTCCTGCTCCACCGGCAAATCGATTCGACCCAAAATGGTACCAACGAAGTTCTGCTGTGGATTGGTTTGCAATAGCGGTAGTTCCGGGAATGCGCGTCCAATCCCATACAGGAAAAATATTTCTGTATTCATCACCGGTTATCAGGATATTTGTAGCCCCTAAAGGAAGATAGTAACCCATCAGATTCTCGCCATTCAACATTTCTGTTCCGTTATTGCGTACAGAAGGAACTTTGGTTGAAAGATAATAATTATCACCATGATGGGTCATGATAGCAGACTTCCAAAAATATTTGTTCCCTGGGGCGGGGAATGGGCCTCCCTCAATATTCCTTTTCCATGCCTGATATTGTGGTTTGTAAAGTGAATCGTGAGCTATTATGGCGTCCAGCATTTCCGGTGAGATATTGAATAGAGCGTTTGGACGACTGATATTCCGGCCAATTGTTCCGAAATCATAACTATCCCGATATCCGAACAACATCTGACCTTCGAACATTGTTTTGGTAATGATATCCCGCTTTTCCTTTGTAAATAGACGAGAAAAACTCAGGCCGTTTGACAAATGGATAAAACGATTGAGATCCTCCATAAAACCCATGCCGTAACCACCAGAGTAGAGTTGTGGACGATGTTGATGGATACTGTAATCAGCTTTTATGCCCTCTTCATTGCTATTATAGATTATCTTTACCGTAGAAGCAATAGAATTAATACCGATTTCTATCAATTCATAGTTATCTTCTATACACCCTTTCCAAAGAGTAATTTCAGCTACCCAGGTACGATTTTTACCTTGATGTGCCGGATTATCTGTTCTATCTTTCAGGTAAGAAGAGTAATACATCAGTTTATCTTTTTCTATTTCTTTCTTCAGAAGTAAAAGTACTACCATATAATCTTGAGGCGCACCTATATCTACATACCACCAGTTTTTAGAGGAAGGTTGTGTTTGGCAGAAGTAGTTAAGTCCCAATTGAATTTTATCGAGCAGGTTCTTTGCTTGATAATAACTGCCCGATTCAGGCTTACGATAAGCTAATGACATTTGAATCAGTCTTATTAAATGTCTTTTAGCATCATAATATTGGGTTATCTCGTTGTAATTAATATCCGGCCAGCTTCCATCGGATTGTATTTGCGACAAGCTACTCTCCACTTCCTCTATATTTAAACTACGTGTCAATGCCATCTGTTCAAGTCGTGCCGTCAGCACGTCAATTTCCTGCTGTTTCGATAACTGTCCCCATCCAGGAACAGAAACTAGCAGCAAGACGCAAACAGTAATAAAGCAAAATAACTTTTTATACTTATCCATCTTCTTATTCTTTAGTCATCGTACAGGCGCGGAAACCAGCTATATCTCTCTAAGTCAACAAGACTCACAATACACTCTTATTCAATATATTACTTACTACCGATCAGCTCTTTATAACGCTTCAATGCTTCTACATAATAGTAATCTGCATATGTCAATGACACGTCTCTTTCTGTTGCAGAGGGAGCATTTCCCACGGAGTGCATTAAGACAAATCCTCCGTATTCTCCTGCCGGGGCTGTATATTCAGGAGAGGCGAGCACGGACAATATTTTTTCTGCATATTGTACATATATCACGGAGGTGGCAGCATCTAAGTATTTTTGCAATTCCAAGAGAGCTGAACAAATTATTGCAGCTGCAGATGCGTCGCGTAGTGCATGGGGGATATTTGGCGCATCTAGATCCCAGTAGGGAATATAATCAGTCGGCATATTCGGATGATTGAAGAGATATTCCGCTATTTCTACGGCTTTATCTAGGTACTTTGCATCTTGAGTAAAACGGTACATCATAGTAAAGCCATAAAGGCCCCATGCTTGTCCTCGAGACCAAGGCGACTGTTCGGTATATCCTTGTCCGGCCTGATAATGCTGTATTGCCCCGGTTTGAGGATCGTAGTTAATACCGTGATAAATACTTCCATCACTACGAAAATGATTCTTCAAGGTAGTATCAGCATGCTTAACAGCAATATCCCAATAAATACTGTCACCGGTTGCCTGTGTAGCCCAAAAGAGTAATTCCAGATTCATCATATTATCGATAATCACCACAAAGTCTGTTGGTTTCCGATTATGTGACCTGAGGCAACCCACCACAGGATTAAAACGGGTAATTAATGATTTGGCACTGTTGACTAGGACTTCTTTGTATTCGGGTTTGGGAACAATACGTAATGCATTACCGTAACTGCAGTACATCATAAATCCAATATCATGGGTATCTACGTTATATTGTTCCTTTTCTAAGAGGCCTAACATACGGATAGCTTCCTCGTATAGCTCCATTTTTCCGGTTTCTTCGTACAGGTAGAAAAGAGTACCCGGATAGAACCCACTACACCACCATTCGGAATCACTGGTCTGCAAACGGCACATATCTTTATTAAAGGTTTTGGGGAACGAATTGGCGTTGTCCAGTTCCTTCATCATGTAATGGTATTGTGCTGCAGCATTCGCCAATTCGACTGCCGGATCTACTTCATTCAATTTATCTTTTTCAGTATTTATACATGAAAAGATTAGGGTGAACAGAATAGTCACCCCTAATCCTTTCAATATACTACTCCTTAATCTCATACTCATTTTGACTAAAAATATCCTGGGTTTTGTTCCTCAGTATCTGTCCCACGTGGATTTATCCTGTCGATATGATTTTGGGGTATTGGACGCAATTTATGATATTCTTTGATATTGGGTGCCGCATCCGGATTATATTTTTGTACATATTCCACTAATTTTTCACAGCGGACCAAATCTTCCCAGCGCATATATTCACCCAATAATTCACGACCTCTCTCATCCAACATGAAATCAACAAAGTCAGATTTAATAACATCAGCAGTAACCTTTATTTCATCAAAAGTAGATGATGTATTATTCATCTCACCACCTTCTTCTAGCCAATATTGTGCCATCTTAGGTTCACCGTCTTTCCATGCAGCACGTTCTCTTACGACATTGATCAATTGGGCTGCTACTGCGTAATCTCCTTTACGTCCAGCAGCTTCTGCAGCTATCAGGTATGTTTCACCCAAACGCATACGCACCCATTCGCGCACACCTTTTTGTTCGTTTACCGTAAGACGCATCGGATCTGCGTATTTAATCAACGGGGGATAATACCGGTTGTTTTTACCGACATTCTGTTTATTCCACTGGAAATATTTATACTTATACTGTCTATTCTTCGGTGGATTTAAACTATAATAGATGGCAGTATCGCCTTCAGCAATTCCTGAAGCGGTTTTATTTGCATAGTACACCCATTTGAAACTCTTATAAAAACGGGAATCGTTCTTACGATCGAATAGTTCGAACATCGTTTTGTTGGTAGCCCTATGGAACCGATAGGGACGCCCGTTCTCAATATCCCGTTTCATACCCGGTTGATCTTCATACCATGAACCCCAGTAGAGATGCGATTTATTTCCATTTCCGTTATAAATTGGATCCAGAGTGAATTGCACAGAGAACAGGACTTCCTTGTTTCCCATTTTGTTAATGTTCCACAGGTCTGCATAGTTTTCCATAAGGGCGTACTTATTACTTTCGATTACTTTATTAGCGTAATAGTATGCGCTATCCATATCAGTTTTCTGCTGTCCCCTTTGATCTTTCACTGCACTGCCCCTTGTGAGATATGCTTTTGCCAGTAGATGTGCAGCCGAATAACGTGTCGCTTTTCCTTTATCGTTTCCGGTTGCTGTTTCACGAAGGTTTTCTTCCGCATACCGTAGGTCGGAGATAATTACTTTATAAATGTCGTCCACAGACTCTCGCTTAAAGTCGATCTTAGCTTCATGTATGGCTTCAACTATTAATGGAATGGATCCAAACTGCTGGACTAGGTCAAAGTAAAAATATGCACGGAAGAATGACATTTCGGCACAATAATTACTCTTCTCCGAAGCAGTCATATCAGCATCCGGCAATGCTTCCAAAACTAAATTAGTCACTCCGATTGCGCTGTAGTGGTTGCTCCACAAGTTATATAATCCGGCCAATGTGGGTGACATGGTAGCACTATACAAATTAGACGGATAACTTAGTGCTGCTTCGGCACCGGTTATCAGATCCGTTCCCAGTTCAGTGAAAATATTAGTGAATTCTCCACCTACTCCAAACCTCATATAACCATATGTTGCATCGATAGCAGACATCACACCCTGTTTGGTTTTATAAAAATCACTCGTAATTCGAGGAACATCTTTTTCAGCAAGAAAGTCATCACATCCCGTATTGATCCATAAGCTGAGACTGCAAAATCCAATAAGCAGCGCTCTCATAGGATTTATATATTTTTTCATTTTCATTTCTTCTGTTGTTTTAAATATTAGAATTTATTATTTAGAAAGAGACATTGACTCCAACAATCCAGCTACTCACACTAGGTGAAGGATATGATCTGGAAGAGCCTGACGAAGTAGTTGTAGCTCCTTCAGGGTCAACACCAGTAAAATTAGTAAATACAAATGGATTCTGGGCTGTGAAATACAATCGACAATTGGTGAGGGTAGCCTTATTTACCAGGTTTCTGGGCAATGTATATCCTAATGTCACCGTTTTAATACGTAGAAAGTCTGACTTTTCATAGTATAATGCAGTTTCATAATCGATGTTATCATACAACCTATTCGGACGAGGATAAGCATTGGTAGGATTATCAGGTGTCCAGTAATCAAATTTCACACTATTATTTCTGTACGATTGGTGGTTTACGCGGGTTGCATTCCTAAGCATCCCACCTAAAGTACCGTAAGTTACCACATTAAAATCAAATCCTTTATAAACAAACGTGTTACTTAGATTTATAATATGTTTTGGACGCATCTGCCCAAGGATGATACGATCATTGTCTGCAGTGATCTTATAATCACCATCCACATCGAGCAATTTTATCGTACCGGGAGTAAATTTATGCCCATTAGCATTGAATTTCTGGATTTCTGCCAAATCTTCAGGAGTATCCTGCCAAATACCTGTTTTTTTATAATCATAATATACTCCAAGAGCCTCACCAATAAACCAACTGTTACCAATATCATCCACTTTACCGTTATACAATTCTACAATCTCTTCTTTATTTGTTGAATAGATTAAATCAGTTGCCCAAGAGAAGTCCTGCGTTTGTACGTTTACTGACGACAAACTAATTTCAAGCCCTCTATTGCCGGTTTTTCCTACATTAGTTAAAACACTGGTATAACCTGACACTACAGGCAACTGTCTATCGAGCAGCAAATCATAAGTATGTTGGAGATAAGTATCAATCGTTCCGCTGAATCGTCCTCTGAAGAAACTGAAATCAAGGCCCAAATTCCATTGTCCTGTAGTCTCCCATGTCAAGGATTTATCGGGCAGCGTTGAAGAAGTATAACCTATCACATATTTTTCACCATAATTGTAGTACATCTTACCAAGCACGCCTTTTGTTTGATATGGGCTAATAGCTGTATTTGCTGTAACTCCATAACCAAAACGCAGTTTCAGGTTATCTAACTTGTCAAAATCCTTGAGGAATGCTTCTTCATTCATTCTCCATGCCAGGGCAAAGGCAGGAAAAGTTACCCACTTGTGCCCGTCTGCCAGGCGGGATGAACCATCGTAACGCATGGATAAGGTTGCATAATATTTACTTTTATAGTTATAATTTAACCTTCCCATAAAAGAAGCCAGACCCCACATTTGGTTATTACTGTCGTAACCAGTAATCTCGAGGGCAGAAGCAATATCATTGTAATGCAGATTATCGGAAGGTAGATTCTGTACCGTAGCACTCAGGCTTTCAGCCCGGTTCCTTTGTACCGATTGCAGTAAAGTAGCTCCTATTGCATGATCTCCTATCTGTTTATCATAGAACAATAAGTTTTCGAATGTATATGCATAAGTCTGCTGAGTAGCATTCTTTGCCTGATTTACGGTTGCTCCTCGTGCATTAGCAGAACTGAAACTGTAGTCCTGTCGTGAATAAAAGTCAATTCCAATATTAGAGCGGAATTTCATCCCTTTCACTGGAAGTTTTATTTCCGCGTAATAACTTCCCAAGAATCGATTTACTTTTAATGGATTTACAATTGCATTAGGCTCTAAATACTGCAGAGGATTCCACCATTGCGAATCTGCACCGGACGTCATTAAGGTAGGTTTGCCTTCATCATCATATAAGCGCCCTAACGGGTTAACACGCCAACAGTCCTGAAAATTATATCCTCTCTGTTGTAATGAATGGCTGAAATGCGATTGTCCGCCTAACTTTAACCAATTATTGACCTCCGAATCTATACTCAATTTTACCGTATAGCGTGAATAATCCTGCTTTTTATAGATACCTTCATTATGAAAATAGGTAGTACCGAGGGCAAACTGTGTTTTTTCACTGCCTCCACGAATAGTAAGCTGATGATCTGTAATGAGACCAGTACGTTCTACTTCATCCCACCATTCGGCCGATGAACGCACTTTAGAGGAATCATAGTTGCTCTCGGCGTCATATGCCATAGCAATAGATTGCCATGTATAATCATCACCGATGAAAGAAGGAAGTGTTTTATCCAGTTCCATATTAGGTACTACAGATTCATACTGTCCGGCAGCTCTATATGATTCACGCACATATTCTGCATATTCTGCTCCATTCATTAGCTCCAATTTATTCTGAATGGTTTGCCAGCCATAATAGCTATTGTAATCAACCTGAGTCTTACCCTTTTTACCTTTCTTGGTTGTAATAATGATAACTCCATTGGCACCACGAGAACCATAAATAGCAGTAGCCGATGCATCCTTCAAAACTTCTAAAGATTCAATGTCTCCCGGTGCGAAAAGATTGGGAGCAGTAGAGATTGGAATACCATCTACCACATACAACGGATCATTTCCGGCTTTAATGGAACGCATTCCCCGAACCAGTATGGAAGGTGTTGATCCTGGTGTCCAACTTGTATTTGATATCAACACCCCCGGCACCTTTCCTTGAATAGCTTCGGCAGCAGAGAGTGCAGGGCTTTGTAATAACTTCTCAGCGCTAACGGAAGTTACCGAACCAGTAAGATCCCTCTTCTTTACAGTTCCATAACCTACCACCACTATTTCGTCCAACAGTTCGACATCGTCTTCCATAATAATAGTCAGGTTGGAGCGATTTCCAACATTCACTTCAAGCGTCTGATACCCGATATTGGACAAAACAAGCACCGGATCTTTTGTAGTCATATCCAAAGAAAAATGCCCATCAATATCGGTAACAGTACCGTTCAAGGTTCCTTTTTCCATAATATTAACCCCAATCATCGCAGAATTATCCTTACTGTCCATCACGGTACCGGTGATTCTGCGTTGCTGTGCCATTAACGAAAGACTCATTAAAAGAGTCAGACATAACATCATTAAGTTTTTCATACAGTTAAAAAATATCATTAATAAATAGTCTCAATAATGTTACAAAAGTAATAGAGTCTGATTCACCAATCCAATACTATATTATCTAAGGATAACACTTACTTTAATCAAAGCAATTATTGTAACATTTTTTATTGTATAGGGAGGACATAGCAAAGTAAATATTGTTTTCACCAGAATAATCAATATTTTCGTAATGCTTAAAAGAGGAATCCAGACGTGATTTAACAAAAAATAATATTATCTCAATTCAAACTAATACTATTTATACCAAACAAAAATAATACGATTTACCCGTTTCGCGCTAACATTAAAAAAAATGGGGCAGACACAGCCTTGAAAACGAGTATCCATTTAAACTATAAGTTTAGTTTTTCGATAATTCTCTCGGAAATTCTTGGGAGAACAATCTTTTCTTTTTTTGAAAATACGGTTGAAATTGGAGAGATTATTGAATCCGCAATCATAGCAGATCTCGCTGATGGAGTTGGTGGTATCTACCAGCAGCCGGATCGCATTGCCCAGCCGGACATCAATGATGTGATCTGAAACGGTTTTGCCTGTACGCAATTTGAAAAAACGGCTCAATGCCACTGGCGTCATTCCTACGATTCGAGATAAATCCTCCAGACGGATCTCCTCTCTGAAGTGATGATTAATATACTCATAAATCTTGCGTATCCTTCTGCTGTCGGTATTATCCTCAATATGGGCAAAGGAGGAGCTGGCCAGTGTATGGAAATTGTTACATAGAGAGAGTTCATAGAGGATGGTCAACAGCTTGATTACAGCGTGAAAACCCGATTTTTCGGCAAAAAGCGTATCGAGCATCGGATAGACCTTCATGATGGTTTCCATGGGGAAGTTGATACCTTTTTGTGCATTACTGAGCATCTGCCGAATACTGCTAAACTGATTCTTGTGAATAAAATTACCGAAAAAGAGGTCTTTAGAAAACTGGATGGTTATTTCCCGGATATTTTTGGAGGTGCACTCATGCTGTTCCCATACGTGTTCTAATTCGTCACCTGCAATTAATGTAAGATCCCAATTGCCGATAATCTCGACGGAGTCACCCACGATGCGTCTTACCCCCTCCGCATTTTCTACATAGTTGATCTCGTATTCGCTATGTGAATGCATAGGATAGGTGAATTCCGACTTTCTGCGGTCGGCTATATAAAAGCAGTCCTTATCTGATAAAGGAGTGATTTCATGCAGAATATGACCGATGTGTTCGTTCATTGTGGTATGGTTCGTATGCGTGGTTCCTCTTGGGCTTGAACAAAGGACTCACATAACGTTTCTTTTATTCTTATTCAAAAATTGTTTCAGTTTTGCTTCAACAAATAAATGGGAATATATTACTGAAACTGTTGCAAGATTGCAATTATTGCAAATATAACAGTTTTATTATTTAAGCTATACTAATTTACGATAAAATATTCGCCTTAACCGTTCCTGAACTATATAGTGGAGGTTTGAATAGTTTTCAATTGTATTCTCTCTCGCAACTTCCGGTGCACGATATAGCGGCTGTAATCGTCGACGACAGTGGAGAGATAATAAGTGGGCATCCAGTGCTGAAACAACCTACGAAACTCAAAACTTGCCTTTCTTTAAGGGCTGATATCACCCCTACAGATTTGGGCCATATTAGGAGTTTATTAGGAGTATATTAGGAGAAGATACGGAGAATCACAACACAAACCCCAGGACGATACAGTATATGCTATTGATATTAGAGCGAACGGTACCGATGAAAATATAACAAACCAAGTGTTTCAGCAAAAAGCTAAGAAAGGTTTTATGCTTATCGCATAAAACCTTTCTTAGCTTCGTGGTCCCACTTGGGCTTGAACCAAGGACTCCCTGAT
>JAQWBH010000159.1 GCA_028707405.1 Parabacteroides sp.
GGAATAGTTGAATCCGGTTTGCATGTGTCGCTAGAATCGTTCCGTTGCCGGGGAGAGCTAAACCAATGGCTTCATTCAGGCAGTTCATGGAATTTGCCGTAAACATTCCCGAGCAGCAACCGCATCCAGGACACGCATTGTTTTCAACTTTTGCTATTTGCTCATCACTAACAGAACTGTCGGCGGCATCAGTCATTGCATCAATCAGGTCAAGACGTCGTTCGCTCAATTCGCCGGCTTCCATCGGTCCGCCGGAAACAAAGATGGTCGGAATGTTTAGTCTCATGGTGGCCATCAGCATTCCCGGAGTGATTTTATCGCAATTGCTGATGCAAATCATGGCATCGGCTTTATGAGCATTAATCATATATTCAACACTATCGGCAATAATGTCGCGTGAAGGAAGTGAGTATAACATGCCGTCATGTCCCATGGCTATACCGTCATCAATAGCAATCGTATTAAATTCAGCAGCGAAGCATCCTAATTTTTCAATCTCAGCTTTTACGACTTGTCCGATCTCATGTAGATGCACATGTCCTGGAACGAACTGTGTAAATGAATTGACTATGGCAATTATGGGTTTGCCGAATTGCTCTTTTTTCATGCCATCGGCGCACCATAATGCGCGGGCCCCGGCCATACGGCGACCTTCCGTGCAAAGTGAGCTTCTTAATTGATTCTTCATCATGTTTTTGTTCTTTATAATAAAAAAAGCCTTTCTCGATATGGAGAAAGGCTTAAGAAATATTTTTATCATATTGCATTTTTCTTACATACCTTTCTCCTTACCTACTAATGACTAGAAGGACCACCACGAGAATAATATGTAATGAAATGTTCATCATGCTTAATGCACTTTTTTATTTGATGCCGCAAAGGTAAAACAATAAATTGTATGACCAAATAGTTTTGAAGAAAAATCTATCTTTTTCTTTCATTTTATAAGTTTGAATCAAAAATAATTGTTCACTTGAAAGTTTATCTTGCTTTTTTATGATTTTAATATCAACTACATTGATGTTCGGGTTTAAGTAAATCATTGACGATTTTCACTGGATTGAATGTTTCAATAGGCACTTCAACGAAGATTGTATTCCAGTCGCTCATGGCCCCATTCCATAGTCCGGGTAATTCAAGCGCTTTCAGATCTCGACCGTCTTTACTTTTGTGTGAAATAAACCCGGTATTACTGTCTATATAGTCGGGTAAGTTGAATTTTTCCCCTTTATAATCTTTTAGAGCGCAGACCAGATCTACCGGATTAAAGTGTGTTCCTTTTTCAAAAAGTGTTTTTATTTCAGGGTTATTCAAATCTATTTGCGAGCTTTCCAATATTTGGGGAGAGACAGTGCCGTCAGAATTTGTAGCCAGAAATGGGCCTCCACCAGGTTCACCAACATTCTTCACCATACCACAAACACGAATCGGACGGTTAAGTTTATTTTTGATGTACAAAATAAGTTCTGCATCTTCCAGTAGTTTGGTTTCTGGATTCTTGATGAATAATACATTTTGCAGGAAGTGAATCATCTCTTGTACTTGTTCGTGTGTATAGTTTCCTTTATCTATAAGTTCCAGATAATTGAAAATCTTTTGCTGGATAGAGATCAGAATGCCTGCAAGTATTTTTTTATATATTACTGTCTCGCATTTGAAGCTGTCAGGAACTACATTATCAACATTTTTAATAAAAACAATATCTGCATTGATATCATTTAGATTTTCTATCAATGCACCATGTCCACCGGGGCGAAAAACCAGATTCCCTTCACTATTACGGAATGGTTTATTTTCCATATCAACAGCAATCGTGTCGGTACTGCTTCTTTGTATACTGAATGAAACATTGTATTTAATGGAAAAGCGTTGTTCATAGTAAGGAAGTTTTGCCTCTACCGTATGTTCAAACAACTCTTGGTGCTCCGGAGATACTGTAAAATGAATATTGACTTCGCCGGCTTCATTTTTGGCATATAAAGCTCCCTCAGACAGGTGCTCTTCCATTGCTGTACGTATTTTACAGCATGGATACGCATGAAACATCAACAGGCCTTTGGGTAGATAACTGTAATTTAATCCTTTTGAAGTAAGAAGATTAGATATGATTTTCTTATACAGACCTTCTTTTATCAAGGTAGGGATATCTTTCCCTTCATTTTTGTAGCAAGCCGCATTTAAGGAGTTATAAAAAGCAAAATGCTCAATCTCTTCAAAAAACTGCTTTTCGAGAATGGTTGAAGGATTGTCATAACCGGAAGAATCAAATTCATATAGATTTTTGAACATCCGGCTTGCGGCACCTGATGCAGGAACGAACTTAAGAATCTTTTTGTTTTTCTTAAGATAGGTATCCCATACATTCATATATTCTATCTGTTCTTTTTGAGGAACAGTCATGATTCCTTTTTCTGTTGAAGCAGATGCTACAATCTTTAGAAATGGAAATCCTTTCTCAAAGTAAGACAATTGTTTTGCTATTTGCTGCTCATTAATGCCTCGTTTAGCCAGTAAAACCAAATCATTTGTGCTCAACATAGTCTGTTATATTATGTTTATCCTTCTTATTTCTATCAATACATTGCAAACATACACAAAAATATTGAATAATGTGAGAGTTTTATTAAAATGTGCTCATTATATTAATATGCTTCCCCTATTATTTTAATGTAAACAACCAATCACTTCCTTTATCAAACCTGAATCCCTCATATTCAAAATCCTTAAGCAATTCCGGATATGTAATCTTATTTTTCAAAATGAAACGAGTCATCGCTCCACGACACATTTTGGTATAGATGACAATAGTCTTCAGTTTCCCCTCTTTTTCTATCTTGAATTCAGGAGAGATGATCATCACTTCTTTCCGAATTCTTTTCCAGTCGAACAGGTTGTGCATTTCGTTGCTTGCCAAATAGATAAGGATTCCGTCGTCAGCTTTCACTTTCTTGATAAACCAATCAGTAAGAACCGGCTTCCAATAGTCAAATATTGATTTACCGGCATTATTGGGTAATATGATATTCCCTTCGAGCCGATATGGGTTTATTCTGTCAAGCGGACGGAGTAACCCGTAGAGAAAAGAACAAATCAGTAAATGATCATTGGCATATTGAAGTTCTTTATTTGAGAATGTTTCGGGAGTAAGCTTTTGAAACACCATTCCGTCATAAAAGAAAGCGGCCGGACGAAGACCCTCCTTGATATGGAATGTTTGAAACCGCCGCCAATTTTGCAGAGCGATTTCACGATTAACATGCAGCATTTCCTGTAGCTCATCTACAGAATAAGCCATCATCTGCATGGCATTTTCATATGCCTGTAATTGAAATGTCGGCTCCGTTGTAAATTCTATTTTAGGTTGAGTACTGCCGCTCATTACCTTAGCGCATGAGATGAGAATCTGCATAATTGTTCTCTTAAGTATTAATTATTTGTCACCTGTCGGTTGTGTATTTACACAACCGCCTCATTCTTTCAGATGATCAACGCTGTGTAGGTGTTTTTTATAGCATATGGAAAGCCGTATGCTCTCGTATATCTCTTATCTTTCGTTTTTCATTAAAGAATAACTTTCCATATCGAAAACTTTGCCGTCATATCGCATTTCACATTGGCGCAAACACCCTTCGTACTTAAAGCCGCACTTTTCAATCACTCTGTGTGAACGGTGGTTGAAAGAGTAGCAGCAACAGGTAATGATATTTATTTCAGGATCTTCAAACCCTAAGTCAATAATCGCTTTTGAGGCTTCGGTCATCAGTCCCTGCCCCCAATAATGTTCCGACAGGGCATAACCTAACATCCTAGCATGAGGATTTTCACGCTTCGGATCTTTTATAAGACCGATAGAGCCGATCATCTTATTGTTTTTTTTCAGCATAATACCGAACACATAAGGTTGATCGATGAATATCTGTTTCATCAATTCACGTGTTTCATCAATATTTTCATGCGGTTTCCATCCCGCATTAGGACCTACATTTGTTTCTTGTGCATATTTAAAAATATCCGCTGCATCATTTTCGACTATACTCCTAAGTATCAGTCTCTCTGTTTCTATCATTGATTTTTTATTTATATGATTCCATTCATGATCTTTTCAAGATTCTCTTTTACTTTTTCCGCAGGCCAGTCCCACCAGCGCATTCCCTGTAGCTTTATTATTGTCTCATCGTCAAAACGTTTGCGAATCTTTTTTGCCGGTATTCCACCTACTATTGTATATGGCGCTACATCATTGGTCACAACCGCTCGAGTGCCAATTATAGCACCGTCTCCAATAGTCACGCCCTGCATGATCACGGCCTCGTAGCCAATCCAAACATCATTACCGATAATGATATCACCATGATTATCCCAGGCGCGAGCCACCTTCCATTCGTCCAAGCCCCATTCATCCGGAAAGACAGGAAAAGGGTATGTAGAGAGCGACTTCAACGTATGATTGCCACCCGTGAACATAAACTTAGCTCCGCAAGCGATGGAACAGTATTTGCCGATGACCAGTCTTTCTTTATTACACAACGGATAGTGATACAACACATTGTTATGCTCAAAATCGCGCGGATCATTTACGAAATCATTATATATGGTAAAGTCGCCGACAATGATGTTCGGATCTTTTACTACAGATTGCAGATAGACGCTTTCTGTTGCGTTATTTCCTTTGCGGGGATATATTAGTTTTGAATTCATTATTTCAGATTATAAAACTGTGAACAGTACTTTTATTGTCATGTATTGATAGGAAAATCTTTTGATTCAATGATTGCTTACTCTTTTATTGCCTCTCTCTTCACTCCGAACCTTAAAGGGCATCCCATGCGGCAGCGGTTACATTCAACTGTACTATAACTGCGGAATATTGTTCCATAAGCGATGGGGCGACATAGAGACTGATTCACTGTGCCGTCTTCATTTATAGCATGCGCAGGACAGTTGTCGATACATATATGGCATTTAGGCGGGCAATAGTTCTTACATAAGTTGTCAGAAGGTAAATCTATATTGAGGAGGATAGCTCCAATAGTCATCAGATTACCGAAATGTTCGTTGCATAGTATTGTATTTTTCCCCATGAAACCAATGCCTGCCTGTACGGCAAGATGTTTCATCGATAAGATACCATGGGCGGTCTTGGTTTCTTCATTCCATGATCCTGCCATATCACTTGGAAGCGGAACGGCAAAACCGCCGAACTTTTTTTCTATATGTTTAGCTGTGCGTAGCAATAGGTCATCAACCATTGTAATGGTGCAATTATTATAATAGTTGTATATTAGTTGGGGATTTACCTGCGACAATCCTTTAGCCAAGGCCAATCCCAAAACCAGAACCGAACGGCAGTCTTTATAAATGTCTGTTGGTGTAAAACCTTCGGGAGCACTATTTATGCGGTCAATATTTGCAAATCCGCAAATATCAGCTCCAGCGGATAATACCAGATTTCTTATTTCTTCTTTCGTTTCCATAATTCAAATAGTCTCTATTCTTACTGATTATTTTTTACCTCAAAGAGTAAATGCGGCATATCGATATTACGATAATGTTTAGTAAAAGTAGCCACGGTGGTCATTCCATTCCGTAATGCCACGTTCTGAGAAGGAATATTGGTGTCGCGGATAATCGAATATACTTCATTAAAACCCAATATATTGAAAGCATATTCCTTACAAGCCATCGCTGCTTCCGTTGCGTATCCTTTATGCCAAAATTCTTTTCTGAACAAATAACCTATTTCGGGTATTTGCCTGTCGTTGTATTCCTGATAAGTGATTCCACACTGCCCGATGAGTTCTTTACTATTTTTTTCTACAACGCCCCATAAGCCGAAACCGTCGTTTTGATATCTTTTGAATTGTTTACTTAACCAATCTTGTACCTCTTGGTTATTAAAAGCTCCTTCGTAAGCATACATCACGACCGGATCTTGTAATAGCTTACATACATCATTAAAATCTTTTTGTTCCAGCTCTCTTAATATTAGCCGTGTTGTTTCCAATATCATATCAGATCAATTACTGTGATAAATTTATTTTTATTGGTTAGTGTTGAAACTTTCTGAATGAAAATTGCTATAATATCTGCCATCAATTGCTGTAAAACGAAGCACACAATAATCAGAATCGGTGACACCCTGGGGATAGTAAATTTCATCACCATCGCGCCAAATATCTTTTTTACTATCTGCATCAGTCAGTACTTCCATTGTGCCACGCAACATTACCCCTTTGAAAAAACGTGTATCGCAAAAATATACACATGCTTGCGCATGATTGCGATATTGAGCTACACGCATGGATGAGGTATTGGTGGTAAACCATAACGTCCGAATGCCTTCACGCTTACGGGGTTGTAACATGGCCTTAATGTTTGGAAACCCTTCGCTATCGATTGAACCGATAAAAGCTGTTCTTTGTTTGTCAATAATATTGCCAATCGTTTTCTCTGAATCTTTCATTTTTTTATTATTTAGCAGAATTTTGTTTCTTCTTGTAAGAGATTCATTTTGCCACCGGCTTTGAATTCTCTCTTGTCGGGTAAATAATTTATGAACTCATTTATCTCACCTGATTTCTTTTCCCAGCAGATAAGCCTCATCCAAAACAGGCTTATCATGGATGTCTCCTATGGCCTCTACGCCATAAGCCAATACTTCACCAATGCTTTTCAGATGGAAGTAATCGAGGATGAGATGATATTGTAGCACTATTGGATCAAACACCGCAGGCAGCGTATCGGCAGCAACAAGCAGAAGTCCCAGTTTTTTAACTTTCATGGCTGACCGTGCCGGCTGATGCAACCGGTCAATGATTGCTTTAAGCCTTGCACTTAATCCATAAAAATAAACCGGAGATGCGATGACGATAATATCTGCCTCTATTAAAACCGGAAGTATCTTTTGCATGTCATCAGCAATTACGCAATTGTTATTTTCACGTTTGCGACAGGCATTGCATCCGGTACACGGTATTACAGTGTAGTCGGCAACAGATATGACTGTTATATTATTATTACTTTCATGTGCTCCTTTAGCAAATGCAGAGGTTAGTAACGCAGTATTTCCATGTCTGCGCATACTACCTAAAAGTACCACAATCTTGCTCATAATCCGTTATTGTTTGTCTGATGTTCTTTATCTCTGTTATTGCACTTTAATTGTTTATGATTTCTTGATGGTCATCATTCGTTTTTCAGCCATTTCGCGTGCATATTCTATTTCACCTGTTTCTTTAATTCGCTTGATGCAAGCTTCGCGGTCGGATTTGAAGATTAGGGCAAACATCTTGCTGAAAAAATTGTTGAACTTCTTGCAGTCGTGAGGATTCATTTTACAGTTTGCACAATTATGATAACTGTTCTCAATGCAACATGTACGGATCTTGCACCACTGAGCTTTCTCATTTTTCCGGCATCCGGGGCATTTATTGCTAAGATACTTGCGGCATGCACTGCAATACAGTCCGCAATAGGCTACTAATTCTGCGTCAACTTTAATATCGCTTTCCATGTTTTATTGTAAATTTATTATCTTTGATATACAAAGATAGCTTGATTTTTATCATTTGTAGTCAATTCTCAATAATTTGTTTGTGTATACCATGAAATTTGGCGAATATTGCAAGCAATTTATGTATAATGTAATATTTTGCGAGGATGAGACGTTTGTATTTCCTTTTGTATTTTCTTTTTATTAGTATATTTGAAGTTTTCAGCCAGAACAATGCGGTTGTGAAAGGACGTGTGATTGATGCAGTCACTCAGTTACCAATAGAGTTTGCGGACGTCGTTTTAACGGATACGGCCAATCGGACTATCGCTTCGTCATTTGTGAATAAAGGCGATTTTGTAATTGGGAAAATAAAAGACGGTGAGTATCTCCTCTCTGTTTTGCTCGTCGGTTATCAGCCCTATCATAGTAAGCTTATACAATTCTCACATGGTAATATGGTTAATATCGGAACGATTCCGTTAACTATGCTTGAAACGGGACTGAAAGAAGTGACTGTTACAGCAGACAAGAAAAAGGTTGTTTATAAGCTTGATCGTCAGCAGATAAGTGCTTCTGCTTCGGTACTGTCTTCCGGAGGGACAGCTGTAGATGTATTAAATTCGACTCCTTCAATTCGTGTCGATGCCGATGGCGGCGTTTCTTTTCGTGGAAGTACAGGCTTTTTGGTTTATGTTGACGGGAAACCCAGTACAGTTGAAGGAACGCAAGCTCTTCAGCAAATTCCGGCATCTACCATTGAAGACATTGAAATAATCACTACACCATCAGCACGTTATAAGACAGAAGGGGATGTCGGAATTATCAATATCAAAACAAAGCGTCACAAAAAGGAGGGAATAAGCGGAACGATAAACCTCGCCGGAAGTACGATCGGAACCCATATTAGCGATATATTATTGAATTTTCGTAGCGGAAACACTCGATGGTACATAGGCGGTTCCGGATCCGATATTAGCGGAAAAAGTGATTTCCGGCAAAAGAAAACAACGATAATTGATGATTATACGACTACTTCGGATGCTGACGGCCGGCGACACAGTGATAACAGTTCTTATATAGGTCGTTTAGGTTGGGAATATGATGACGGGCATATACATCATTTATTGGTTGAATTACAAGCCGGCGATACAAAGAACGCCCATGGTGGTGATATGAATTACTATGAGCACCGTGTTTTTAAGGATGAGGTGATCAATAATAACAATTATACCAGTCATGACCGTTATTCTAATAAGAAGAATCTGGCTCAGATTATGACTGATTATACGTTGCGTCTGAATGAGCGGGGCGATAAATTTTCGATTGCAGGACGACTTCGTCATGACTGGAACACGCTTGAATATACTGAAAGTAACATGTTCGATACGTTAGGAATCAGGTATGAAGGCACCCGTGGATATGAATCCGAGTATCACTGGGATTTTGACGGGACTATGGCTTATGAAATGAACTATTCCAATCAGGGAAAGCTGGAATTCGGATATCAGTTTACTTCATATAGTGAGGTGGGGGATTATAAAATTAAATATTGGGATCGTCAGTTATCGGATTTTGTCTGGCAGGATGATTTATACGCACCATTTTATTATCGCCGACAGATTCATTCCTTGTATGGAATGGTCAATGATAAAGAGGGTCCATTTCTCTTTGATGCCGGAGTAAGAGGCGATTATACTCTCGACAGGTTGGCTATTGCTGTTGCAGGCGCGAATCGTAATATTAAGCGTCTGGAGTTTTTCCCTTCTGCTCATGTGGCTTACGACGCGAGGAAAAACAATACGATATCACTGGGATATTCCTATCGTACCAATCGTCCCGGAATTTGGCAGCTTGAGCCTTACATCACATATGAAGATTATTATACCAAGCAGATTGGCAATCCCGATATAAAGCCCGAATACATCCATTCCTTCGAACTTGGTTATCGAAAGATTTTTGCCGGGGAGAATAGTTTAGCGGTGACGAGTTTTTATCGTGCCAGAAAAGGCGTGCGCGACAGGATTCGTGTGGCTTATGAACCCGGTATTACGCTTGATTCATTGATTAATGCCGGCAATGATTACTCAGCGGGGTTGGAATGGAACCTTCGAACCAAACCGCTTTCGTGGTGGAACATCACGTTTAACGGAAGTGTGTTCCATTATCAGTTCACCAGTCATTATGAAGGATGTACTGACGCTTCCAATACCAGTTATGCACTGGCTATGATCAATAATTTTAATCTTTCCGGGAACAGTAAGCTTGAATTCGATTCCAATTTTGTTGGTCCGACGGTGCTGACACAGGGAAGAGAAAATGCGTATTGTTATTTTGATCTGGCATTTAGGCAGCAGTTTCTGAAGAATAGTCTGACGGCTTCTGTCGTGGCACACGATATATTCCATACCGCCAAATACGATAATCGCCGGATATCATCTGCGCTTGAATCATTTACGCATGTTCGCCCCAAATATCCGAACATTGTCTTTTCAATAAGCTATGCATTCAATGCTGCCGGGCATAAGGAGCAGAACAAT
>JAQWBH010000160.1 GCA_028707405.1 Parabacteroides sp.
TCCTGAATATGCCGTGACTGTCCGGGGAGCGGTAAGTATCGGTCGCCGGTTGATGGATCCTCTGGCTGAACTGGTAAAGATAGATCCCAAAAGTATTGGCGTCGGGCAATATCAGCATGACGTTGACCAACCTTCTTTGAAAAAGAGTCTTGACCAAACGGTTGAAAGTTGTGTAAATCTGGTAGGAGTCAATGTTAATACAGCCAGTATGCATCTGCTTACGTATGTATCCGGATTGGGACCATCTCTGGCTAAAAATATCATTGATTACCGGACTGCTCACGGACCGTTTCATTCGCGTCGTGAGCTAATGGCTGTACCACGTATGGGAGAAAAAGCTTTCGAGCAATGTGCCGGATTTCTCCGCATACAAAATGGAGAGAACCCTTTGGACAATTCGGCAGTCCATCCCGAAAGCTATCCGATAATTGAAAAGATGGCCTCCGACTTAGGCTGTACTGTAACAGATCTTATAAAAAATAAAGAGCTGAAGAAAAAGCTTGACCTAAAAAACTATGTGACAAATAAAATAGGAATGCCCACACTGCAAGATATTATGACAGAGTTGGATAAGCCCGGGCGTGATCCGCGACAAGCTATACAGGTTTTTGCTTTTGACTCGACTGTAAAGACCATCGATGACTTACATGAGGGACAGGTTCTGCCCGGGATTGTGACAAATATCACGAATTTCGGTTGTTTTGTAGATATTGGCATCAAAGAAAACGGATTAGTTCATATCTCTGAACTGGCCGATCGTTTCGTCAGCGATCCTACGCAAGTCGTTTCCATCCACCAGCATGTTAAAGTCAAAGTTTTAAGTGTTGACTTAGGCCGCAAACGTGTACAATTATCAATGAAAGGAGTATAAGCAATGAAAATAAATAAAACAAATGTAGCCCGTCTGCTTGACAAGGCAAAAATAACATACGAATTAGTACCTTACGAAGTAGATGAAAACGACCTTAGTGCAACCCACGTAGCCACACAGTTGGGTGAAGAAATTGATGTTGTCTTCAAGACGTTAGTACTCCATGGCGACAAAAGCGGTTATTTTGTATGCGTTGTTCCCGGAGCGGCCGAGGTCGATTTGAAGAAAGCAGCCAAAGCCTCCGGTAATAAAAAATGCGATCTGATTCCTCTAAAAGATCTGCTGCCGCTCACGGGATATATTCGGGGAGGATGCTCGCCTATCGGCATGAAGAAGCATTTTCCGACTTATATTCACGAATCTGTAGCAAAACACGAAAAGATTTATGTCAGTGCAGGACAGCGGGGACTGCAAATACAGATTACACCTAATGATCTGATCAAAGAAACGCAAGCGGCTCTTGCCGATCTAATCATTTAACGACGGTGAACTAAAAAGACCAACTGCTCCAATCTATAGTAGCTTCCATCTTATTCTCTTCACTGTCTGGAAGAGCGGGGAAGAAATCTATCCCCGTCACTTTTTCGACACTATCGATGGGGACAGCCATTGACTCAAGTTTCGTGTCACCATAATCTCTGTTTTCAAAAAGGAAACCTATACCTTCATAGGTTTTGCCTTTGCGATAACAAAGTACTTTATAAAAGAACTGAGGCACTCCAATCCGATCTTTTCCCATGCGACGCATATTTTCAGTGATTACCGGTCCTGCAACAATCAATAATGATCCATTGTCTTTTGCCCACAGCCGACATTGCTCTTCTAATTGCTCCCAGATTCCCCTGTTCAATCCCGGTTTCTGCGGACAAATATTACTGAAATAGAACGATTCGCGCATTGCTTTAGCCGACCATTTCATATCTCCTGCAGGAGCCATATGACCACGATCGAAACCAGTCCGTGTGTAATCTTCATTGTATGCGGTAGCACCTTCCACCATCGGATCAGGGACAAACTTATTATAACGTTCATTTTTTGAACTTTTTGCCTCCTGTGATGTCAGTTCATAAGCGACCCAATTTGCTATACAATAGTTCGAATTATATGAGACTGTATAACCCTCATGTTTGATGATTTGTTCCTGACGATTAACGGTTAGCCTGGGCAACTCCAGTCCGGCAGGAATCCGGAATGTTTTTGTATCAGAAGGAGATATGGTTTCTTTACCTCTATCTTCCAGTGCAGCATCCATTTCTGCCGTCACCTTCTCCTTCTTCACTCTTTCGTTTCCTTTATCAGAATCTGGAGAACAAAAATAATTGTAAGCGTACAATAGAAGAATAAAACAGAGGACTACAAGCACTGCGGCTATAATCATCCGTTTTATCTCAGTCAGAAAAGAAGAGGAATCATTCCTCTTCTTTCTTGTAGTTCTTCTACCTTTACGTTTCGCCATATCTTGTCAACTGCTTATTTATGGAGACAAAATTAACAATATACCCGAAAATAGCCAAAAGAATTATCTGTTCTTCTCAGAACGGTTTTAAATTTTCTTTGAATTATTTCAAGAATCGTTCTTACTTATTCTTGATAACAAAGGTATAACTGCCGGCAGCAAACGTCTTCACTTTCCCTTTTGATATGGCAGCTTCGGCCGTTGTGCCTTCAGGGACTGTCAGCTCAACTGCAATAGCCGATCCTCTTTTATGCAAATTGACACTAATCAATCCATAATGCGTATCCACCTTGGCAGAAGCCGATGATAAGTTTCCCAATTGAGGGGCAATCTTAAACGAACGGAAGCCGGGTGAAGTCGGAACTATACCACAAACCTTTTGGCTCAATAATGTCAACGGTCCACCACTCCATGCGTGATTAATCGTTCCTCCAGTCGTTTTCCAACCTTCAAACAATGTTGAATAATCTTTATAACTCATCATCTCGGCATAACGATTCTTCATACGTTCCAATGCAAAAGCAGGCTCGTTCATATCAAATAAAGCTTCAAGTACATACTTTTCCATATACGGACTCGCATGATATTCTTTCTTCAAAACTTTTACCAATGAAGGATATTTGTCAGCAGAAGCCAACCCGGAAACAACGGCCATAGCTTGCGAACGATCATCAGTCTCTCCTTTATAACCGGGAGATCTGTAGGCTGTTCCGGTCCAGTACTTATTATTAAAGCACTTTTCCAGAGTCTGCATGATTGCAGCATCCTCTTCGGCATCAGCCGCCTTACCCAATTGCAAAGCAAAAGCTTTCTCTGCCTTCATAGCCAGATAATACCAGCACTGAGTGAGGACACCCATATCAATATTCTCGCCCCAGTCGCCCCAGCTCCATCCGCTTGTACGTTCAACAACCAGTCCACTCCGGTCTAATTGCCAGACATCATGTAAATAACGGTGAAGTCTGTCATAGACTGTTGAGACAAAACTGCTATCGCCGCTATAATAATACTGCGTATAAAAGCCGTACCAGCCTACCGATGCCAATGATTGCAACGGCAATTCTTTTGCCCAATTACCTGCAGGGACTGGAGCATACATTGTTCCGTCGTCATGTTGCCAATGAGCCAATTCTAAAATACCTTTTGCGGCCAACTTATGTGCCGACGGCGAAAAAGCATAAAAAGCTTCACCGAGTTCATTGGTCTCGTCGCCCCACCATTGCGCACGTTCACGGTCGGGGCAATCCATATAATTATCGCGCATCGTTACGTAAAGCGTGCGTGAAGCTCTTTTCCACAGTTCCGTATAATACGGATCACTACAAGAGAAGTGTCCGTTGAATTCGGTATCATAGCCCGTTTCGCGATACTTAACCTCTACCACCTTTACTCCTTCGGGGATCACATATCTGATTTCATTGCCATTCATCCATCCGTAGCTCTCATATTCCTGAAGTCCTTTACGGGTAATATATTCTGCACGGACACTTGGTACATTATCAATCAGATAATTATCTGTCTGCATCCGAATAGTATCTCCCGCCTCGGCTTCCACCTTCAGATAAGGTGTTGCCTGACAATTATAGGGTAAGCGACAATAAAGCGTATCACCTGATGCTGACTTTCGGATATTTATATAATTCTTCAGCCCATAATCCTTAAACATGGGAACCGGACGTTCAACCAATGCACCAAAAGGAGCTCCACCGGCGGCTGCAACAATATTAGAACTCGATGACAACGGCTTATCGAAACCGGGTTGGTTCCAACCCGGCATCTCCAATCGGCCATCAAAACGAATATTACTTTCCGACAAGCGATAATTAGGAAATGGGGCATCGGTATTTTCATAAGCGTCATACGTTTTACACTCCCAATCCGCATCGGAAAGGATCTCTACACCCGGTGCTTCGGCATCAAAAAGAAGAGCTGCCGTACCACTATTAAGGTGACTAAAACCGTTTTTCCCAAAATGCCACAACAAAACGGCAATAGTGTTATCACCGGCAACAAGATAAGGAGCAATATCCACTTTATCGTAATACGTTCCGAATGGTGACGGACCACGTTTCAATCCGCCTTCATAAACGACCATCTTGCCATTTATCCACAACCAATATTTGCTATCTGCCGCTATACGGGCTATCAGTGTTTGAAGTACGGCATTGATCTTGGCCGTCTTCCGAAATGCCAGCCAGGTATTGGGCATGCTTTGTGTATGCTCCGAACTGATCCAACGGGCTTTCCATGGATTCGAAGAATCGGCCTTCATTGAATTAGCAAACAGAATTAATCCGCACAATACAAATATTCCAGTAATTCTATGCATGATATTTAATTTAATTTAATATGTAAAAGAGTGAGTCCCTGAATGGATCGTTTTTGATGTTGAGCCAATCAGAATTTCGGCCGTACAACCTACAGGAACAGTCACAGTCAGAATTACTTTATTCCCTTCTCGTTTCCATTGACTTGCAACCAATCCTTTCACTGAATGATATTCAGCTTTGGCCCAATTCAAATCTTTCACAAAATGCGGTGTAAAAAGAATTCTTCCGAATCCCGGCTTATCAACATCATAGTTTATACCGGCCAATTGTTTCATCATCCAAGAACTGATATCTCCAAAAAACGCATGATTCAATGAGGCGTCTTTAAATTTAGGACTCATAGTCCACGTTTCAGGCAAAGTTGTATGACCCAAAACTTTTATCCAGTAGCCATACGAAGGTGCATCCGTCTTAGTTATCATTTGCATAGCATCTTCTATATAACCATATTTGGTCAACATTAACGGAACCGACTTCGTCCCTAACAATCCAAAATCGAGAAAATGATTGTTCGCACGAACAATCTCGCAAAGCTTATCTGCCACCATCTGTTCTTTTCCTGCAGGAACAAGCCCCAAATATAATGCGATTGCTTCAGCCGTTTGCGTTCCCTCTGCGTATATTCCCGTTGTCGGATTAAAGAACTTTTTGTTAATCAATTCTTTCAGCTCTTGAGCTTTCTTTTGAAAAGGCGTAGTATCTTTCCCCAGCAAATCAGCGAACCTGGCCATCAGCATATTGTCATAATAATAGTATGCCGTCGATGTATATTCATTATTGGTCGTCGCTTTCCAAGTCAGCCAATCGCCCAATCCAAAAGGCAAATATCCACCCTCTTTTTCCAGCGTTTTCAGATAATCCAAATAACGCAGCATCGTAGGATACAATCTTTCGATACTACGCGTAGCACCATAATAATTATATAGTGTATTAGGAATGATAAACAGAGCTGCATCCCAGACAGGCCCCGGCCAAGTACCGTATCCCCAGCCACTGGAAGGAATAATTCCCGATATACGACCGAGGCTATCCTGATTGTCGATATAATCGTTCATCCATTTCTCGTATAATGTAATACCATCAAAACCTGAAAGACCCAAATCTATAGCAGTATATGCATCTGCCGTCCAACCATTTTTTTCGCGTTGCGGGCAATCGGTCGGAATGCTATGCAAATTACTCAAATAAGATTCTACTGACGCATTCCAAATCTTGTTGAGCAACGTATCTGAACAGGAAAATGTACCGACAGGTGTTACATCCGTGTGCATAAACAAACCTCTCAGGCTTTCACTTGTCAAAGCTATAGGTTTGGAACTTTCTATCTCCACATATTGAAATCCGTGATATGTAAATGAAGGCATGAATACTTCTTCTTCGCCCGTTCCCCGCAAGGTAAAGACATCCATCTGAAATACTTCATCCGGTTTGATAGGATGATAATAAACATTTATATTTCCTTGCTCGAGATGACCATTCTCCTTTAGCAGTTCGCCATGTTTCATTGTTATACGTGTACCGACCTCGCCTTTAACTTTCAAACGACATAAACCCGCGAAATTCTTTGCAAAAGAAAAAACATAGTCTTTATTGCTGAATGCAACAACTTTTACAGGTTTCAATTCTTCCGTTATATGTATGCCCGGCATAGTCTGAGCCGTCAGAACAGAAGCAGGAGCCTGAACTACAGTTGCATTCTGCCATGATGAATCATCGAAACCGGCATTATTCCATCCTATTTCTTTCAATCCTGCATCATACTTGTCACCACTATAGATATTATTATAGGTATAAGGTCCTACGGCAGTACGCCAAGTATTATCCGAAGGAATAACTTGTACTGACCCATCACTAAAGGTTATCCTTAGTTCACATAACATAGAAGGACGATTACGCCAACGCGCTTTCTCAAAATCCCAAACGGCAACCGATTGCACGTTATACCAAGCATTCCCCAATACGGCAGCAATAGCATTACTCCCGTTCTGCAATAAAGAAGTCACATCATGTGTTACATAAAGAATACGCTTGTCAAAATGAGTATAACCAGGATCTAAATAGTTTTTACCTACTCGCTTCCCATTGATAAACATTTCATAATATCCGGCTGCAGCCACATATAGACGAGCCTCCTTTATTTGCCTATTCAGTGTAAAGGCTTTACGTAAAAGAGGTGCCGGTTCGAATTCCATATCATGACGATCCGTGATCCATTGTCCACTCCAGTCCTGAACACTGAATTTGCCTGTTTCAAAAGTGGCAACCTCAGTAGAAGTATATGACCTGCCTTTGGCATCATAAACAATAACATTCCAATAATAACGGGTACAGGGTTTTAGTACCATTCCTGTTTTATATAGCTGTAGCTTTTCAGGCGAAACACCTATTTGAATGACATGGCGAGAAGCAACAAAATGATCGTCTTTACCCGCATACTCCCAAGTAAATCGAGGTACCTGAGTATCTAGGCCTATAGGTTCCGACAAAAACTCCGTTCTCAGGTTAACCGGAACTATTTCATTACCTGTATTCTCTCCGAAACCAAATAGCGGCAAGCAGAAAAATACAGATAGCAATATTGGTTTTATCCATTTATTCATACGATTATATTTATTGGTTTTGAATAACATGCACTTCTTTTGGTGCATTAATTATACTTTTCACTTTTCCATCCGTTCCTTTCTCATGGCGAATCGTTATCACACCATAAGGAGTCGGAAACGCACCTTCGACCCATTCCAAATCGCCAAGGTGCGGCACAATACTGACCACCTTGCACCCAGGTTCTATAACTTGCACTCCTAATACATATTCACTCAACCATGATGTCGGCCCGGAAGCCCACCCATGGCACAAACTATGCCTGTATCCTTTATAACAATAAGCACCGTAATCTTTATGAATATCAATCTTTCCAGCAGGAACCAGATCATCAATACGAGCAGCATCAGGTAACCAGTCCATATTAAAATCTTCCCAAAAAGTAGTTGCACCCAAATCTAACATAGCGCCCCAAAACTGACGAATCATATCAAGTGCTCCTTTATAATTTCCGGCGAGTGCCATCGCACGCAGCATGTAGTATCCGTAAAAAGTTGAAAAACCTTTGGCACTACCTGCCGACAAAAACTTCCGATCAGCCTCCTGTGGGCTCATCAAACCTGAAAGCGAAAGTAATGCAGCAGCTTCTTTATTTCCGGGAGCATAAGGCTCGGATTTAGTCTTCAGCAATGCATTCGTTCTCTCTCCGGAGGCTTTTGTCATCTTCTCTGCCATCTGTTTACACTCGGCAGCCAATGCTTCATTACCTAAAACGGTGCATAACTCATTGCCTGCATTCATCGCCTCAACCATTAATGCCTGCATACCCGCATCGATAGCTACTTTATTTTCACTTGAAGGCCAATCCAGAAAACGACCGCCGCCCGACAACTGTTCATGTCCGCGCCCATCAGTCTGCTTTAATAATATTCGAAGCAAATCCGTAAGGTAAGGCTGTTGTTCTTTCAGATATGACAAGTTCCCCTGATAGAAATACCATTCTTTTTGTATCAAGATCCACCAGAGCGAGTATGCACACATTCCGCTCATCCACGAAGGTAACGGGGTAACGTCACGTGCCAGATCGAGACTCTTCGGGACCACCTCATTATATCCAAAAACGGAATTGATTGTCATTATCTCGGGATACATATCGCCGATCCATACCAAACGGTCACGTTTGATGCCATCCCACAAATATTCCTGCATATTAAGATGTACGGTATATGCGCCTGTCTGCCAAATACGATTCAGTTTTTCATCATTGCAACGAAATGAACCTTTATAAGGAATATCACGAAAAGTAGCTATAGCCCGAACTTCCTTCAGTTGCAGTTCGACAGAATCATCAAGCAAGTCTATCCGTACAAAACGGAACCCTGAATTTCCTACTTCTTGCACGCCCAACCAAGGCAGACTAACAATAAAA
This sequence comes from Parabacteroides sp., assembly GCA_028707405.1. GTDB lineage: Bacteria > Bacteroidota > Bacteroidia > Bacteroidales > Tannerellaceae > Parabacteroides. The sequence continues at coordinate 8,628 of JAQWBH010000160.1, forward strand.
TCACGCATGGCATGATCGTTCGTCGCGCCGTTCTTTCCATCAATATCACACATGGCTTCACTTACAGATTCCCCGAAGCGAATACGAATTCTTATAGGATCATGAGAAGCAGGCATGCCCGACACCAACTGCAAGCCGCCTTGTAATTCTTTGCCGAAATCAAGCAACAACGCAGGATGCAATTTGTCCGTACTTTTTAATGTGCAGATATATTTGTTCTGCAGATCGGTTTGTCCGTTTCCCTGACGAAGCAAATTATCAGCTCCCGTAATTTGTGAATTATTTTGCTGCCACACAATCCGTGTTGGCGACAAATACAAACGGGTCCGGCTGTCCCGCTGTTGGGCATTACCCAACAGCAGAGACAGGGAGAACAAAACAAATATAAAAATCAATGATCGTTTCATGGTAAAGAATGAACCAGTATCAAAGGTTAAATGCCTCTTTCAACTCATCCAGGGAATCACTAGTCATTCCATCCGGAACAAAACCCATACTGCGAGCGGTCAGATAAATCTGTGCTGCCTTAGAAAGAACATCTATTTGGTCAAAAGCCTCAAGTACATCCGGGCCTACTGCGCAAACACCATGTTTTTCCCACAAAACGACGTCATATTCTGCCAAGCCTTTTACCGTCTCTTCAGCCAAACGGACACTGCTAGGCATCTGATAAGAAATAATTCCCAACCCTTTAGGGCAAAAAGCCCGAGTCTCGGGAATCATCGACCATAAAAGATTAGTGAGGACATCTTTCTCCAAAAAAGGTTTATAATGAGACATCGCTACCAGATCGATCGGATGAGTATGAATAACCGCACGATAGTTTGACCCCTTGCTTAACAAATAATTATGCATAGCCAGATGAGATGACAATTCGGATGTTGGTTTTACCAAATTATCGGCGATGATTTCATAGTTCTGACAATCATCAAGAATACGAATAACCGAACCGTTTTCCATTGGCCAACGAGCCAGGTCACGCATCCTCCTGTTTGTTCCTTTACAAAAGAAATAAGTGCCTTTTAATTGAGGCAACTTCATTCCAAAAGCTGTCTTTGGGCCAATGCCCGGTAATGCTCTTATCTCATCATCAACTATCTCGGTTATATTTATTGTAATATTTCCGCCATTACGTTCAGCCCAGCCTTTCTGCCAAAGATATCCGGCTACTTCAGCTACTTTATCAATCTCTTTTGCCAGTGTGGGATGATTTTCTAATATCGACTTCTTCATTTTATTTAAACATTCATTTTAAATCATGTTGGGCAGTAATAACGACAAAATAAGAATTGCCATTCCACAAGCCAACACCGTAATAGTTTTAAAACTGACACCTTTCCATTCTTTCAATACGATTCCCCAGAAATTGCTAAAAAGAATATTGAGCGACATC
>JAQWBH010000161.1 GCA_028707405.1 Parabacteroides sp.
ATCGATTTCGTTGGTGGCATACGTGGATTGGGTGAATTGAAACGCCGTGTTGACAGCGGTGAGATGAAGGTGGCGCTGGCTCTCTATCCGGTTTCAATGAAGCAGATCATGGATATTGCCGACACCTGAAATATCATGCCTCCAAAGACCACCTGGTTTGAACCGAAATTGCGCTCAGGTATTGTGATTCACAAATTATCTTGACAGAACATATCACCAAAACAGATAACCCGCCATTGAAAAAATCAATGACGGGTTTCTTTATGCGTGGTAGCGGTTGTTATTCATATTACATGATGCCTCTTTCGCGAAGTTTGAGCTGCCATTTCCAGGCTGAAGCCAGCGTATCAGCCAGTGTTTCCTGTGCTTTCCAGCCCAATACTTTGTTGGCGCGTTCGGGATTAGCCCATACCTGTTCGATATCGCCTTCGCGACGGGCTACAATCTTGTGAGGAACCTTTACGCCTGTAGCTTGTTCGAAAGTGTTGATCAACTCAAGTACAGACACCCCGCAGCCTGTTCCCAGGTTGAATATCTCGATGTCTTTGGCCGACTTTCCGCCCAACAGGCGGTCGATAGCCGTAACATGCGCTTTTGCCAGATCGACAATATTAATATAATCGCGTATGCACGAACCATCCGGTGTATTATAATCGTCGCCAAACACACTCAGTTCCTTGCGGATGCCTATCGCTGTCTGTGTCAGATACGGAATGAGGTTCTGAGGAACGCCGTTTGGCAGTTCGCCTATTTCAGCTGTAGGATGTGCACCAATCGGGTTGAAATAGCGCAGGATAACACTTTTGAAAGGAGCGCCGGCATGAATCGTGTCGCGTATAATCTCCTCGTTGATCTGTTTTGTATTGCCATACGGAGAGGTGGCCGGTTTGATAGGCGCATTTTCGGTGACAGGCAGATTCTCGGGATCAGGCTGTCCGTAGACAGTACACGACGATGAGAAGACGATGCCTTCGATACCAAATTCTGGCATCAGTTCAAGCAGGTTGATAAGTGTAGTTATATTGTTACGATAATAGAGTAACGGTTTTTGTACCGACTCACCTACGGCTTTGCTGGCTGCAAAAAGGATGATACCCTTGATTCCCGGTTGCGAAGCCAGCGCCTTGCGGGTCGCTTCCTTATCTTTTAAGTCCAGCTCGATAAATTTCGGACGGATACCGGTGATATGTTCGATACCATCCAGCACCTCGATGTTTGAGTTCGAAAGGTTGTCAATGATGATCACGTCGTAACCTGCGTTCTGCAATTCAACCGTAGTGTGCGAGCCTATATATCCAGTTCCACCGGCTACTAAAATCTTTTGTTTCATACTTTTTAGTTATTATTGTTAGAAACTGTTTGTTATACTATTCCGGAAAATCCCATGAATGCCATGGCTAACAAGCCGGCGATAATCAGTGCGATCGGAGTTCCTTTCATCCCTTTCGGTATGTTGGTCATTGCAATCTGCTCGCGTATACCTGCCATAATAATCAGCGCCAGAGCGAACCCTATGGCTGTTGAGAAGGCGAATACGGTCGATTCCATCAGGTTGTATTTTTTTTGAATCACCAGAATAGCAACCCCCAGAATACAACAGTTGGTTGTGATCAGAGGCAGATAAACGCCCAGCGCCTGGAAAAGCGAAGGCGATACCTTCTTCAGTACAATCTCGACCATCTGTACCAGTGCGGCGATGATTAGGATAAAAGCGATGGTTTGCAGGTAACCCATATTAAACGGGTCGAGCACATATTTTTGTACCAGGAACGTTACGATTGTTGAGATCGTAAGCACGAATGTAACGGCTGCGCCCATACCGACGGCCGTCTCAATCTTTTTTGATACGCCAAGGAATGGGCAGATACCAAGAAACTGCGTCAACACGATGTTGTTGACAAATACGGCGGCTATAAATATTAGTAAGTATTCCATATATGTTTTTTTTATGCTTTACGCAGTTTATTCATGATAGCTACGAGGTAGCCCAGTACAATGAAAGCTCCTGGAGCCAATACAAAGATCAGAGAACCATATTGCTCCGGCATTAGTGTCAGGCCGAAAACCTTGCCGGTTCCCAGCAATTCACGCAAGCTGCCCAGTAGCGTCAGTGCGCCGGCAAAACCTAAACCGATTCCGATGCCGTCGAATGCTGAATTAATCACACTGTGTTTGGCGGCGAACGATTCAGCACGACCCAGCACGATACAGTTTACAACAATCAGCGGGATAAACAGCCCCAGTTTCGAATAGAGTTCCGGAACGAAAGCCTGCATGCACATCTGTACTACCGTAACGAAAGTAGCAATAACGACAATATATGCCGGAATGTGAACCATGTCGGGGATTACATTCTTCAAAGCCGATATAACCATGTTCGAACAAATCAGAACGAACGCGGTAGCAAGTCCCATACTCATGCCATTCAGACCTGACGTTGTTGTGGCCAGCGTAGGGCACATACCCAAAATCAAAACGAATGTGGGGTTTTCGGTAATAAGACCGTTGAGAAGTATTTTCAGATTACTCATTGTTGTTGTCCTCCTTTATTGATAGATGTGTCGGCAGACTGTGCCGAAGCTCCTGATTGAGCATCGGTCGAAGCATAAGCGCTGTAAGCACGGTTGACGGCATTCAGGAATGCGCGGCTCGAAATGGTTGCAGCTGTGATGGCATCTACATCACCGCCATCTTTTGTTACTTTCAGATTGCCCTTTGTCAGATCGCGACCAAGAACACTCTGTTTGTTTTTGTTCATGCGGAACCACTCTTGCATCTTTGCACCCAGACCCGGTGTTTCGGAATGTTTGAGCACTGTGTAGTTCAGCAGTTTGCCTTTAGCATCGAAACCCACCATCACTTCGATCTTTCCACCGAAACCTTTTTCTGTGTTGCTTTCGACAGCTGCGCCGACAAACTGTCCGTCTTTCTTGGCCGGATAGATTTTCAGCGAGTCGCCGTCGCTGGTAACAGCCATATAAGATTCAGCAGCCGGGTTATTGTTGAATTCGGGCGTTACGTCCTTAATAGCCTGCTGCAGGATCTTTTCCTGCGTAGCCTTGATAGGTTCCAACGTCTTCATATTTACGCTTGCCAATATAGCTCCCGATGCAACACAGATGAGTGTGAGCGACAGGAACATGTTGGGTAAATTGGATTGTAATCTTTTCATGCTTGTTTCCCTCCGAAATGTTTAGGTTGCATAAATGTATTGATGAGTGGTGTTACACCATTCATAATGAAAATAGCGAACGACATACCTTCCGGATATGATCCGAACAGACGAATCAATGTTGTCAGTACGCCGATGCCGATACCATAAACAATCATGCCGCTCTTGCTCATCGGGGAGGTGACATAATCGGTTGCCATAAAGATGGAACCCAGCATCAGACCACCTGTCAGCAAATGTACAAATGGACTGGCATATACAGCCGGGTTTACCAGATGCATGATACCCGTGAATATAAATACGGTAACCAGGATTGACACCGGAATATGCCAGGTGATAATCTTTTTCCACAACATGTAGACGAAACCCAGAAGCAGTGCAGCGGCACATACTTCGCCAAGGCTTCCGCCCATATTGCCGATCAGCATGTCGCCCAGACTCGGCAACTTGTCTAAAGCATGTTCGTTCATCAGCGACAGGACGGTTGCACCCGTATGGGCATCAGTATATGTTATTGGAAATGGATTCAGCGAATCAACGAGAGGCCAGGTGGTCATCTGCGCGGGGAATGAAATGAGCAGGAATATACGTCCTGTCAATGCCGGGTTGAAGATGTTCTTGCCTAGGCCGCCGAACGACATCTTACCAATGCCGATAGCTGCCAGCGCGCCGATCATAATGATCCAGACCGGAAGGTTTGATGGCAGGTTGAATGCCAGCAGTACACCGGTCAGTATAGCCGAACCGTCTGTGATAGTCGGTTCTTTTTTCAAGATAAATTTGGCAATGAGATACTCGAAAAGAACACAGAAGAAAACCGAAGTGACGGTTACGATCAGTGCGCCTAGTCCGAAGAAGTAGAGTGATACCAGGAAAGCCGGAATAAGGGCAATCAGTACACCGTACATATTTTTACTTATGCTATCGCCTCCGTGAATATGAGGCGAGGGAGATACGATTAATTTATTTTCCATATTGCACTTATTTTGTCGCTTTTCTTGTGCGAATAATATTCATTACGGTTCCTTTTCCTGACCGGATATAGTCCAAAAGCGGACGGTAAGCCGGACAGGTATAAACACATGAACCACACTCGATGCAATCGGTGATGTGATTTTTTTCGGCCAGTTCCCAGTTTTTGAACTCTGTTGTATTCATTAACAGCGTCGGATTCAGTCCCATTGGACAGACCTGAATACATTTGGTACAGCGGATACATTCGTTTACCGGTTTGCGTTCAGACTCTTTCCGGGTGAGAATCAGGATACCCGAACTTCCTTTGGTTACAGGTATATCGGTACTCATCAGGGCTTTACCCATCATTGGACCACCATTGATTATTTTACCTGTATCTTCAGGAATGCCTCCGGCGGCGTCGATCAATGCATTGACAGGCGTTCCGATTCGAACAAGAAGGTTCGACGGATTGGCCACAGACTTGCCTGTAACAGTAACAACGCGCTCGAAGAGCGGTTTGTTTTTTTGTACAGCTTCATAAACGGCATATACGGTTCCGACATTCTGAACGATAGCTCCTTCCGATATGGGCAACGCTCCGCTTTTTACTTGGCGGTTGGCTACAGCATCGATAAGCTGTTTTTCGCCTCCCTGCGGATATTTCATTTTTAGAGGCATAATTTCTATACCTTTATAATTACCTGCAAGTTTTTGTAACAGGGCGATGGCATCGGGTTTATTGTTTTCGATACCGATGACAGCGCGGTTTACATCCACAGCTTTCATCAGCAACGTGGTACCTACCAGTATCTGTTCCGCTTTTTCCATGATCAGCGAATGATCGGCTGTAAGATATGGTTCGCACTCTACAGCATTGATAATGATAATATCCGCTTTATTTCCTGGAGGCGGAGTGAGCTTTACCTGCGTCGGGAAAGTCGCGCCACCCATACCGACAATGCCGGCCTGAGCAATCTTTGCTACAATCTCTTTGGCAGACAAACTGCATTCTTTTACTAAAGTGTCACTACGGTCGATTGTCTCTTCCCACTCATCGCCGTCAACATCAATAAAGATGGCCGGACGTTTGTAACCACTTGCATCCAATGCGTTGTCGATCTTGTTGACTTTGCCGGATACCGATGAATGAATATTTGCCGATACAAAACCTCCTGCTTTGGCAATCAGTGTACCCACTTTTACGGCGTCGCCCTTTTGGACTACTGCCTGAGCCGGTGCTCCGATATGCTGACCTAATGGAATAACGACCTGTTTGGGCGCTGCCAGGACAGTGATTTTCTTTCCGGCAGACAATTTGTTCTCGGGCGGGTGAATACCCCCGATTCTAAATGTCCTTAGCATATTATTGGATTTTATTTTGATTTGTTTCTTCTGTTATTTTAGGAGTCGTTGCTTCGGCAGCAGCGTTTACTTCTGTTTTAGGAGCTGTGGGTGTAACAGCTTTAGGTGTGGCAGGTTGTACTTTATCGGCAACAACTTCCTTGCGTGGAGGAAAGTTTATTTCATGGATCGCTCCTGTCGGACAAACAGCTACACATTTCCGGCATAAGCGGCATTTGTTGAAATCGATGTAAGCCAGATTGTTTTCCACAGTGATGGCATCGAACGGACATTCCTTGGCACATTTTCCACATCCGATACACGCATTGGTACAGGCTTTGCGGGCAATGGCACCTTTATCCTTGTTTATACAACTGACAAAGATCCGGCGGGATTTAGGTCCTTTCTTACGCAGCTCAATGATTCCTTTCGGACAAGCTTTCACGCATGCACCACATGAGGTACATTTGTCTTCATCCACTTCCGGAAGCCCGGTCGCCGGATTGACATGAATCGCATCAAAATTACATGCATCTTCGCAGTCTCCGAAGCCTAAACATCCAAAACTACAGCCCGTTTCGCCGCCATAAAGGGTCGATGCGATTGAGCATTTCTTTACACCATCGTAACTGTTAATACGAGGACGGGCTTCGCATGTCCCGTTGCAACGAACTACAGCTACCATCGGTTCAAGGTTGGAAACCTCTTTTCCCAGAACGCTTGCCACTTTGCTCATCACAGGCATTCCTCCGACAGGACACAGCAGTCCGTCGAGGCTGTCGGCCTTTACGCATGCAGTCGCAAAACCACTGCATCCGGGATATCCGCAACCACCACAATTTGCTCCGGGCAAAACTTCCTGAACTTGTGAGATACGAGGGTCTTCGTACACTTCAAATTTTTTGGATGCGGCGTACAACATAATGGCGCCGATCGCTCCAATTGCTCCTAATAAAATAACGGCAATTAAAATCATGATATTTGTTTAGTTTAATTTTCTGAGAGTGAATACGAATTTTTTCTTGAGTCTTTCACGGAACAGATATAAGATACCGTAATAGGGCACCAGCAGCAGAATAGCTACTAACCCGCTTGTGGTCTCTTTCCAGTGAATAGCCGATCCGGTTGCAACAGTGCCGATGAGAATAATCATTGGAAGAACAAAGGCTATCACGACAGCTTCTAAACCCATAGAGCTGCGACCGCATAGTTCAACTTCTTCATTTATTTGATACCGTCCGGTATTATCGGGTACTTCAACGATTTTTTTCTTGCTCTCGGATGTGATACACATCTTGCGGGCTTCGCAAACTCCGCAAGCCGATTGCTGAATAATCCTTACATAAACGATGCCATCGGCAATCCTTTCAACTACTCCTGTATGATTTACGTTCTCGCTCATATTGCAAACTCGACTTTACAAAAACAGGACAAAAGTACGTATTATTTAGCAATTGTATCATGATTAACATAGTTTATATTCAAAAAATATGCAGTATCGTTTACCACTTATAATTGAAACCGAAGCTCAACAATTCGTTGACTTGAAGATAGTGGTCATAATCAGCTTTCTTTGTTACTCCATCATCGAAACGGAGGTTGGCCGATATCGTGGTTGAGAAGAAACGGCTGATTGCCATGTTAAATCTATTCTCGAATTCACCCAATACGCGGTTGTAGTTGGTGAAATAGTAAAAACGTGTGTACCAGCTTACATTTCTGTTAAACTGAAATGTTGCCGTTGAATTAATAGTCGAACCAAGCTGGCTTAACGAACGGTTGTATAAACCTGTTTGGGCATTTACTCTAAAACCATGGCGACTCAAATCGATCTTTTTATCTATGCTATACATAAATGTATAGGATAACGGAGCCAGGTTTACCGACATCGTCAGCTTTTTATGTTTGTCTTTAGGAAATTTTTTATTCAAGTCGTATTTCATACCGATACCCAGATTGACATTCATTGGAGAAAGAAATGCGGCTAATTTGTTTTCAGTATTTTCAGTGAAGTTCGAGAAAAGTTGCGTTTGGAATGTCGCATCAAAAGTATAATACCACTTGCTGAACGCTTTATAACCCAGGTTCCCATGTAAACGGAAAACATCCTCACCAATCTTATAGTCATGAATCGTATCCTTCGGCGCAGTGTAAATATTGGTTTTCCACTCCATCTCGTTTGTAATCTGGACTCGGTCTTTATTATAATTGTAGGCAATATACTGCCTGTTGTTCAGGTTTAATGTACTTGTTCCGCCATTGTACCAGTTAGGTGTAAGGTAGTTTTGCGCAAACTGCACGGCACTCTCGAAATGGGAAGTCCAGTATCGTCGTTCCGGAATAAATTTTACCGGAGTATCCACGTCTCTAATGTTCGCGTCTGAGGTCACCTTGATCAGGTCTGGTTCATATTTGACTTTTTTGATGATCCTGGCTTCTACCTTGTCATTAGGCAGGTCGCGCATGGAGTAATGAAAATATCTCGGATGATTCAGGCGGATATAATCGTATGCCCTGTTTTCGAATTTTATGTCATAGGCTTCTTTGGCGAAAAGGCTTGTATCCGGCTTATACATTGAATATTTATTGAACTGCTTATGAAAAAAGTCTTTGTCATACAACTTCAGGTTTCTTTGAAACAATCCGCCGTTGAATATGAGTGGAACAAACAGGGGATTGGTAATAACGGTGTCTTTGAATGTAACTGTGTTGTTAAATTTACTGGCTTCATCTCTTACCCAGTTTATCCAGTAGAGAGCTTCAGGAGAAAGCTTACTATCATTCTCTTTTTGTATAAAGCGGAGTAAGTTTTTATCCGACGCTGCAGGTGTATTAGGTGTATTATATGTGCTGTTTTCTTTGTCCAATTGAGAACGGATATCATTTATCTTTTCCAAATCGGAAGGCTTAACGATCGTTATCGTATCGTGAGTCGTTGTTTGCGTACGACTGGTGACCGTGTCTTCTTGTGCATCTATCTGGCTGATAAACAACGATATAGTAAAGAATACAAAAGCAAATTTTTTTATTGTCATATCTATTATTACATTTTGGATTCGAGCGCGAAGATAATTAAAAACTGTGAGTTGCTCTAAACTTTCAGATATTATAACAAACTTAGAAATAGTTTTGATTATTGTCCGGTTCAAAATATTTTTTATTCAGAAACACTTCTTTTCTGAAATATGATGAGTATCTTTGTGGCTGAAATAAAATAAGTAGAACCCAATGGAAATACTTAAACACGAGTGTGGAGTAGCCATGGTCCGCCTGCTCAAGCCGTTAGAGTTTTATCATCAGAAGTACGGCAGCTGGATGTATGGCCTCAACAAACTTTATTTGCTGATGGAAAAGCAGCATAATCGTGGGCAAGAAGGCGCCGGTCTTGCATGTGTGAAACTAGAAGCCAGTCCCGGAAAGGAGTATATGTTTCGGGAGAGAGCGTTAGGCACAGGTGCTATAACTGAAATCTTTGCCGCAGTGCATAATCATTACAAAAACTTGCCCCCTGGTAAAATTAATGACCCTTTTTTCGCAAAAACAAATTTACCCTTTGCAGGTAATCTTTATATGGGACACCTGCGCTACAGTACTACCGGCAATTCCGGTATTTCTTATGTCCATCCTTTTCTTCGCCGCAACAACTGGAGAGCCAAAAACCTGGCCATCTGTGGTAATTTCAATCTGACAAATGTACAAGATGTTTTTAATGAAATCACGTCGATAGGGCAGCATCCGCGGGCTTATGCCGACACGTTTATCATGCTCGAACAGATGGGACACCGGTTGGATCGTGAGATTGAACGGCTTTATAAGAAAAGTGAGGACGAAGGATTGCAAGGCATGGATTTGACACATGCTATCGAAGATCAGGTCGATTTGTCGAATGTTTTGAAACGTTGTGCTCCGAGTTGGGACGGCGGGTATGTTATCTGCGGGCTTACAGGAAGTGGAGAGTCGTTTACCGTACGTGATCCGTGGGGCATTCGGCCGGCATTCTATTATAAGGATGAAGAGATTGTAATCGTTGCTTCCGAACGCCCGGTAATACAAACAGTAATGAATGTTCATGCCGGAGAGGTCAAGGAACTGAACCGGGGAGAAGCCTTGATCATAAATAAAGCCGGGGAATTTCGGACCTCACAGATTATTGAACCGAAAGAAAATAAAGCCTGCTCATTTGAACGCATATACTTTTCGCGGGGAAGCGATAAGGATATTTATCAGGAACGCAAGAAGCTGGGTAAGAATTTAGTGCCTGCAATCCTCAAATCTATTGATAATGATTTGAATCATACGGTTTTTTCATTTATTCCGAATACGGCCGAAGTGGCTTATTTCGGTATGATGGAGGGACTAAATGAATATTTGAATGGATTGAAAAAGAAGTGGATTGCCGAACACAAACAACTCTTGCAGGATGATGAGCTGGAGCGGATACTGTCAATGCGTGTTCGTTCGGAAAAGGTGGCTATAAAAGATATTAAATTGCGTACGTTTATTGCGGAAGGCAACAGTCGTAATGATCTGGCTGCTCACG
>JAQWBH010000162.1 GCA_028707405.1 Parabacteroides sp.
TCGTTAGTTCCCGTTAGCCGTGTGGCTAAACAAAGGTATGAATCTCTCTAAACTAATGAAATGTAATAAGTTTATCCAACGGAAAAAGGGACTCCATTATGGAATCCCTTTAAATTTTTCTTGGTGATCTGCTTGGGGTTCGAACCCAAGACCCCATCCTTAAAAGGGATGTGCTCTACCAGCTGAGCTAGCAAATCGACCTATGTGTTACTCTGTAACGCGGTGCAAAGGTAATGAATTTTTTAGATTTGCAACCCTATAGTCTGTTTTTTATTCTTTCTCATCTATTTTTTCCCCTTTTGAAACAGGTTCATTCGTTTCTTCCTCTTCTTTTTCCATTAAGATAAAACGCTTATAGTAAGAGAGGCAGAGTGTAGTCATCGGCAATGCAATGATCAATCCGACGAATCCCAGAAGTGTCCCCCAGATAGATAAAGAAAGAAGAATGATAGCTGGATTAAGCCCCATGGCTTTGCCCATGATTTTTGGAGTAAGGATTAGATCTTGAATACATTGTACAATGCATAGAACCAATACACTGAGCCCGAATATTATCCAGAAGTTTTCTCCTGTCTCTGTCGATTTGATAAGACTAAGCAGAATCATCGGGATTAAGCCTATTGTTTGCATATAAGGAATCAGATTCAGTACACCGATAAACAGACCTAACACGATCCCTAATGGAAAATCAATGATTTTAAATCCGATAGCCAATAGTATTCCTACACAGAGTGCAATCAACGATTGTCCCCGGAAGTAGCGGTTCATGCTGAATTCAACATCTTCAGACAAACCTTTGACAAAGTGGCGATACTTTTTGGGAATCAGGTCGATCCATCCATTGGCAATCTTTTCATAATCCAGAAGAATAAAGATAAAATAGAGCATGATTACAAACACGATAGTGATACTGAAGATGATGGAGAATGTATTTGTCAGCAACGACCACACTTGTGGAAAAACTTCTTTGACGAGGTCGTTGAGATTTTCTTTGCTTAGCATATGCATCAGTCTGTCGGGATCTAAATTATGCTCTATATAAACGGCCCAAGAGTTAGGAATAAAAGGAATATGGTTGTATCCGTTATATTTTTGGAGCATATCTATCATGCTGTTTGCTTCGTCTGTTATGGATGGAATAACTAGTGCTGTCAGTCCTGCAATTATAATAATAGTCGAAATGATAACCGCCAGGATAGAAATGATACGAAATTTAAAATGGAGTTTGTATTGGAAAAATAAGACGAATGGCTGCATCATATAAGCAAGTAACCACGCGATTAAGAAAGGCAATAAAGCATTGCGCAAGACGGCTATCAGATAAATTATACCTGCTGCGATGATGAAGCCGAAGAATATTCGCATCACCCTGTCGAATGTAAATGGTTTATCAAATAATGGATTCATAATATAAATTTCTATCTTTGCTTATTCGAAACAAAGATAATGCAAGTTGCAGCAGAATAGAAGAAATTTTTGTTTTTTATGTTATGACGCACTCTATCTTTGTTGTCAATGATTCATTGACTGTTAGTAAAGTATATTATAATGTTAAGAAGCAAATTATTATCAGTCTGTTTATTGTTTGTTGCAGGGTTCTTTGTTTCGGCACAGACTCCACGGCCGATCATGAAGCTGATTAATGAACCTTTTATGAAAGGAGCCTCTTTATCTTTAAGGATTGAAGAGGTTAAAAGTGGAAAAGTTGTCTATAGTTACAATCCTTATTTGCAGCTTGTCCCGGCTTCTGTCATGAAAGTCGTCACTACTGCAACGGCTCTTGAACTGTTAGGAAGCGATTATCATTATCAGACTTCGTTGGAGTATGATGGAGTAATCAAAGATGGCATACTGATTGGTAACCTGTATATCAAGGGAGGCGGCGATCCTTCGTTGGGATCGTCTTTCATTAAGGGAACAAATAATTTTATCACCGAATGGATAGAGGCTATTAAAAACACAGGGATCAAGAAGATTGAAGGGGCGATAATTTCCGACGAACGCGTGTTTGATAATGAAGGTGTTTCAGTAAAATGGCTACGTGAAGATTTGGGAAACTATTATGCTGCGGGAAGTTATGGCGTTTCAGTGTTCGATAATCGCTATACACTCACTCTTCGGAGCGGTTCGGTCGGTTCGCAACCCGAGATTCAGAGATGTTCGCCTGATATGCCGAGTATACGTTTTCATAACGACTTGCATGTTATTGATCAGTTCACCGACAGTGCATATATTATTGGTTCACCTTTCGACTACGAACGCTCATTGATTGGTGCAGTTCCTGCCTGTAACAGCTCGTATCTTTTGAAAGGCGATATTCCGGATCCACCGTTCTATCTTGCTTTTTATTTGGATAAGCGATTAAAAAAAGAAGGTATAAAAATTCAGTTGCCACCATCGTCTTTTCGTCTGGAGAAAGCTGCCGGACGTTGGGAAGAAAGTGAACGCCATATACTGATAACAACCGATTCGCCCTCGCTTGGAACGATAGTATCTGTGGCCAATCATGTCAGTCACAATTTGTATGCGGATGCCATGCTTAAGACTCTTGGTTTGCAATATAAATCCAGTGATTATGCACTCAATTCATTTGAACGAGGTATTCGTGAAGTAAAAAATTGCTGGCAATCTCGTGGTATTTCTGCTGCTTCATTGTGGATGTATGACGGGTGCGGGTTAGCGCCTACAGATAAAGTGTCGACAAAATTTATGACTTCGCTTTTGGTTTATATGGCAAAAACTTCCACTGAGTCAAAATCCTTTATCGCATCTCTCCCTTTGGCTGGTGAAGAAGGTTCTGTGCGAAGCTTTCTTGGGGGAACAAATCTGCAGGGGAAAGCTCGTTTTAAAAGCGGAAGTATGAGTAGAGTACGCAATTTTGCCGGATATATTATGAAGAACGGAAAAACCTATGCTGTATCCGTTTTTGTTAATAATTATTCTTGTACGACAAAACAGATGACCAATGCTATTGGTGACTTGTTGGTACAATTGTTTCCCAATTAAGGGAGTAGTGAATGTAGCTGTAGAAACTCCATGAATTTCTGTTTGTAGTTGTCTGAAATAGGAATGTATTCCTTCCCGTAAACGATGCGATTGCGTTCGATCACCTTGATTTTTTCAGGTTGGACGATGAATGAACGATGAACACGGATGAATCGATTCGCAGGAAGCATTTCTTCCATTGCTTTCATACTCATGAGCGAAAGGACCGGACGTGGTTCGTCTTCGACATATATCTTGACATAATCTTTCAGCCCTTCAATATATAAAATTTTACGAAGTTCAATTTGTATAAGTTTATATTCTGTTTTTACAAAAATCGATTCAATGGAAGGGGTAGATCGTATCTCTTGTGGCACCGATTTCTGTGTGGTTTCAATTTGTACATTTTCATTTGAATGGATTAGTTCGAACCATTGTAACGCTTTGTTTGCTGATTTGAGGAAGTCTGGATAATCAATAGGTTTGAGCAAATAATCCAATGCATTCACTTTATAGCTGTCTAAAGCGTACTGATCAAAAGCCGTCGTGAAGATGATGCGCACGTCGGTCCCTAACATATGTGAAAGTTCCATTCCACTCAGTTCGGGCATCTGAATATCAAGAAATAGAAGTTCTACCGGTTCGCGCGTAAGATATTCCAGTGCCGTTATCGCACTGTTGTAAGTACCTTTTAATTCTAAAAAGGGTGTTTTATTTACATAGCTTTCCAGCAGACTGACTGCCAGTGGCTCATCATCAACAATAGCACATTTCAGTTTCATGATATGAAGGATTAATTGTCGGTATGCAAATGTAATAAAAGTAAGTTCATTAAGTCAGTATTTCCAACAAACAGTTGTAGGTTTCACCATTTTGTCCATATGTGAAAATATGGCGTGAGGGATAAAGTAACTCTAATCGGCGATGTAAATTCTGTAATCCTATTCCTGATCCACTTTTGTCCTGACTGTTGTCTTTCGGAAAATAGCTGTTGCTGATATCACATACTATTCGCCCATTATCCTGATGAATATGTATATGTATAAATGACGGTTTATTGTTGCTTACGCCATGTTTGAATGCATTTTCAATAAGTGAAATGAATAGTAGCGGCGCAATTGAACTCCCCGGATTTGCTTCAGCAATATTTATTTCGAGTTCGACATGCTGAGGTAGCCGGATACGCATCAATTCAACATAGTTGCGGATAAAATCGAGTTCTTTCTCAAGGGGTACTTCTTGTTGATTGCTGTCATAGAGCACGTAACGAAGAAGGCGACTTAGGTCGTGCACTGCTTTTTGTGCTTTTTCGGGACTAAATGCAATCAGACTGTATATATTGTTCAGTGTATTGAACAGGAAGTGTGGGTTAAGTTGACTTTTTAGGTTTTGGAGTTCAGCTTCTGCTTTGCTCTTTTCCAGTTCGCGTTTTGACGATTCTACCTGATACCACTTGGCTGTCATGCGAATGGCTACACTTAATCCTGCAACCAGCATATATAATAATGCATTGACCAGAAAAAATCCCAGTGTTTCATTCCAGTCTCTGTGGTGCAGATGAAGACCTGCAGGTGGAGGCAATAGCTGCATGCAAATGTGCACGACTCCCATGATAATAGCAATGAATACTATATTGCAAAGAATAAATTGTCGTGTGTGCTTGCTGAACAGAAAATAATCAACGAGTAGGAAATAGTTGATATAGAAGACCAGCATAAAGGAGACGGGAGCAATCTCACGATGGATGTATTCTGTTGTTGTTATATCCTGTTGTTCACGTCCGGTAAAAAAGAACGGGATACCGAATACGATCACCCAGGCAACGATATGGATGATGTACTCCATCCTTTTATAAGAAGAGCCGGAGAGATTTATGGATGTATTTTCTGTCATATAATTCTGTTTTTAGTGCAAATTGTTTATTATAGAAAGCCGATTGTTTATCAATTTGATAAACAATCGGTCGTTAAAGTTAGTGGAGAAACATTTGATCATGAAACATCTTATATTCTTTTAAATATTATTCATAACGAATAGCTTCGATAGGATCCAACTCTGAGGCTTTCTTTGCAGGATACCACCCGAAGAAGATACCTGTAAATGTACATACGGCAAATGATAGAAGGACGCTCCATGGCTGGATATAGATCGGATAGTGTGCGACCATTTTAACGACTACGGACGCTCCGACTCCCAATATTACACCTATTAAACCTCCAGTCACACTGATCAATATTGATTCAATCAGAAACTGTGCCAAAATATCTCTGCCTTTAGCGCCGATGCTCATACGAAGGCCTATCTCGCGTGTGCGTTCTGTAACAGAGACATACATGATATTCATAATGCCGATGCCACCAACGAGCAATGAAATGCCTGCAACAGCAGCTAACAAAATGGTCATCATATCTGACGTACTGGTCAGCATCGTGCTCAATTCCTGTTGACTGCGGATATTAAAATCGTCGTCCTGGGATTCTTTTAGTTTATGATTCGTACGCAAGATCTCGGTAATTTCCTTGATAGCCTGATCGGTATATTTTTCATCCAAAGCCGAGCAAGTAATACCTTGTAGATGGGTAATAGCCAAAATTTTCTTTTGAACAGTTGTGTATGGAGCCAGGATCAGATCGTCCTGATCCATTCCCATACTATTATAACCTTTACTGACCAAGACACCGACGATACGGAACGGCAGTTTTTTGAAACGAATCACTTTGCCGACAGGATTTTCGCCATTGGGAAAAAGATTGTCAACGACAGTTTTGCCAATTACGCATACTTTTGCTGCTGCCTGAATATCTTGCTCAGAGAACATATCACCGTCTTGAACTTTGTAACGGCGTATTTTCATGTAATCTGCACTGACACCATAGAGCGTTGTCGGCGTGTTATTTCCCCCGTAAATGGCTTGTCCGCTGCTGTTGACGGAAGGAGAGGTTGCTGAAACATAACGCGTATTATTGACGATATCTTCATAATCTTTCAACTTCAATGTTTCCATAGCTGAAGCGTCTTGTCTGATGCCACCACGAATATCGGCACCCGGTTGGATCATAATCATATTTGACCCCATTTCGCTTATCTGCGACTGGATGCTCTTTTTTGAACCTTGTCCGATAGCGAGCATCGTAATGACAGAAGCTACACCGATGATAATACCCAGCATCGTGAGCAAGCTACGCATTTTGTTATTGGCTAATGCTCGGAGAGCTATTTTTGTTAGGTTTGTACCGTTCATAATTTATGCGCTTAATTATCGTTTTTAGGCAGCTTTGCTAATGTTTCTGCTGCATCCAATATTTTCTCGTTTTTCATATCGCCAATGACATGTCCATCGCGTAATGTAATGTTGCGACTGCTGTAGTGAGAGATCTCAGGATTGTGGGTGACGAAGATGATGGTTTTTCCTTCAGAGTGAAGTTTTTGAAATAGGACAAGAATCTCAAATGAGGTTCGTGTGTCTAAATTTCCAGTTGCTTCATCGGCAAGAATGACGGCCGGATCGTTCACCAAAGCGCGGGCGATCGCCACACGTTGCATTTGTCCTCCTGACATTTGATTACTCTTATGCATTAGCCGGTCACCCAGTCCTACAGCAACCAGTGATTCAACTGCTTTGTCGTAGCGGGCTTTTGTACTGAATGTCGGATTGTACATTAATGGAAGCTCTACATTCTCGACGGCTGTCGTTTTGGGGAGCAGGTTATAGCTTTGAAATACGAATCCGATTTTCCTGTTACGAAGTGTTGCACGAGAGTTTTTACCCATTGTGCGAACGGATACACCATCGAGATAATATTCACCACTCGTAGGTGTATCCAGGCAGCCTAAAGTATTCAGCAATGTGCTTTTGCCTGAGCCTGACGATCCCATGATCGTCACAAACTCCCCTTCATAGATGGTGAAGGTAACACCCCGAAGGGCACGTACAACCTCATCACCAACAATAAAGTTACGCTTGATATTATCTAATTTAATAATCTCTTTCATGATTATTTTACATTCTTATTACTTTTCTTGTTGTTCCCCGGAGGGCCTGGCATAAACGGACTCTTTTCGGTTGTGGCTTGTTCGCTTTGAACTTGCTCGGCTGTCAGTTCAGTGATCACTTCTTCACCTTCTTTCAATCCTTCAGTCACTTCGGTCAGATTACTGCTTGCCGTGCCTATAGAAATGATTCTTGGTGTTATATTCTTATTTGATTTAACCCAAACAAGACGTTTTCCGGTTGGTACTTCAGATTGCGCTTTCCCAATTGTATAACCCAGTGGAGACAGAAGGCTTTCGTCGGCTACGAAGCGGAAAGCTTTTGTTGGGATTGCCAAAGCGTTGGGTCGTTCTAGCGTATAGATAGTTATATTTGCTGTCAGACGAGGCTTAAGTTTTAAATCTGGATTCTCGGCTGAAACGACTACTTCATAAGTGACAACGGTCGAAGAAGAGGATGAGCTCGAACTGCTTGAACTACTTGAGCTGCTTGACGAACTGCTTGATGTGCTGCCTAAACGTATTTGTTCGACTTTACCTTCAAATGTGTCATTGGGATAAGCATCAACTGTAAATGTTACGCGCTGACCAATGGCAACAGAGCCTATATCGGCTTCATCAACATCGGCTACAACCTGCATCTTTGTTAAGTCGGCCGCAATCGTGAACAATGTAGGCGTTGAGAAGCCTGCTGCAACCGTTTGTCCGGCTTCAACGGCACGGTCGATAACGACACCGTCGATAGGGCTTTTGATAGTTGCATATTCCAGGTTTCGTTTTACTTTCACCATGGCAGCCTGACTTTGACTGTAGGTCGCTTTAGCTTTATCATAATCGTAAGTAGCAGTCTCATAATCGGAATCGCTAATGAGTTTCTTTTGATAAAGAACTTTGCTACGTGCGTAATTCTTAGACTGGTATTCGAACTCGCTCTTGCTGCTGGCTAATTGTGCTTGCGCCGAAGTCAGCTCGGCTTTCAGATTTATTTTATCCATTTCAGCAATAACCTGTCCTGCTTTTACCTGATCGTTGTAATCGACATACAGTTTGTCAATGATACCTGAGACCTGCGTACCGACTTCTACTTCTGTTACCGGTTTAATATTTCCAGTAGCGGTCACAGTGTTCGATAACGTGGTACGTGTTACTTTTGCCGTGCTAAGGTAAAGTTTTGTCTTTTGCGATTTACCGGTAAAGAGGAAAAAGCCTCCTGCTATCACCAAAACGGCTATTATTGCGATGATTAGCGTTTTCTTGTTCTTCTTGTTCATATGTGTAATGTATTATTATTATTTCCTTTATTGAATTTTTTGTTTTTTTAATTCCTCTGCTGGAAAGAAAACTGACAGAGGTTCAAACAAAAAGAGAGTGAATATAATTCATTAGTAGTTCACTTCAATCGCTTTCTTTTGATAGATATTGAGAAGTTGAATGCTCATGATAGACATATACTTTGCTTGCAACACTTCTTGTTGTGCCGTCAGATAGTTATTTTTCTGTGTCAATAATTCTACTGTATTCTTCATGCCCAGAAAGAACTGTTCCTGCGTCAAGTCGTAACTTTGTTTTACATAAGCCAGATTTTCTTTTGCAGAAGTATATTGTGTTTGTGAAGATGTAGCATCCAGATAAACGCCTTCAACGGCCTTCAATAATGTCTTTTCTGCATCTTGCTGTTCCAATTGACTGGTAGTAACTGCATATTTGGCTTTGTTGAGTGTAGTTTTGTTTTCACGATTACTGAAGATAGGAATACTTACTGTCAGTCCGATACTTTCATTGAATTTGTCCCACAACTGTGAACCGAGAGTATAGTCGGTCCCAGAAAGGTGGCCGGTTCCAATTCCAGCATTTAGAGAGAGTGATGGTAAAAATCCGGCACGAGCCTTTTGTATTTCTATATTTGCAACATTTACATTTAGTTTGCTACTTGTGATCTCAGGCATGACTGATAGCGATGTGTCGTAAATGTCCTGTTTCTTCGGTAACGGAGTCAATACATCGTTGTCACTTAGATTCGGATAAGCGATCTTAATATCATCGTTGATATTGAGTTCGAGTAATTGTTTGAGTTGTAGTTTGTAATTATCCAGATTTGTTTGTGAAACAATGAGTTGGTATTTATCCGAACTCAATTGACTTTCTAGTTGTGCTAAATCAACTGGCGAAATAGAACCAGCCTTATACAACTCTTGTGCTCTGTCACGTTGTGCTTGCGATACTTCGACGGTGTTTTTGTTAATGCTCACCGATTCCATGGCGTAAAGAACTTGCATATAAGTTTTCACCAGTGATATTTCTATTTGGTTTTCATTCTGTTGAATGCTTAGTTCGTCAATCTGGTTTTGAATTTTTTTTTGTTTGATGGTATTCACACGTTTGTTCCCATCAAAGAGCTTCAATGAAGCATTCGCTGTGTAGTTGCCACTGTAAGTGGTGTTGCTTACCACTCTGTTTGATGGATAGTTGACAAGACCCTGGGTAACTGATGCCGACAAGGATGGAAACATTTGTGCTTTTGCTAGTTCCGTATCTTCTTTGCTTGACTGGCTGGTTACTTTGCTTTTCTTTATCTGGATGTTGTTTTCTAACGCATAACTGATGCAGTCGCGCAGAGTCCACACTTTTAGTGAGTCTTGTGCTTTTATTCCTGCAGATGCCAAGAACAGTAAAGAAAGGATGAATAATGAATATCGTCTCATAATACTTTTGTTTTGCTATCTTTTTACAAAAACAAAATTACAACACTTGTAAATTCTCTACAAATCTTATGGAAAGAGAGACCTTATTCACCGACTAAAATGACTTTTTGTTCGACGAAGCTGGTTATGTTCCTGTTGATCTGTCCTTTTCTTGCCGGTTTTGTTTTTACACTGATGGAATTATGGCGTCATTGTATTATTTATTATTGCTGTCCGATAAAACATTTTGAGAGGCAAATATAAAAGGGCTGAATTCATTTCTGATTTCAGCCCTAAATGTGTTCCTTTGTTTTCACCACAAAAACATTTTGTACACATGGGTAAAAGTAC
>JAQWBH010000009.1 GCA_028707405.1 Parabacteroides sp.
TTTAAAAGAATATGGATAACCAACATGGCTATCAATAAACAAATAATCATTGCATCAATCCTACTCCTCAGAATAGATGCTACACATCCTGCAGCAATTAATAAAATGAGGAGATGATACCACCAGCCTACCTTTGATTTGAAAACTCTATCCATTGTTTGAATTTTTGCGCAAGATACACATTCTTTTGGGACAAGTGATATCTTGTTTCGTTAATCTTTTTTCTGTATTGAAATGGAGAAAATAGTAAAAATAAGCATCACTATTTTCACAAAAAAAGTATATACTTTTTGATTACTTATATTTCTTCAATTTTTTTAGTGCTTCTTTTTGTCCTTTTTCGAATACAGATTGTAATGATATTTGTGCTCCGTTATGTTTCATACTGACATTCGAAGCTTCCATGAAAGAAAATATCTCAAGCGTTTCTTTCTTGTCTATGGGTGATTGCTTTGTTTTGAAGAACTTCAGGATTTGATCCAAAAGGACTCCATAACCTGCATAATCGCCTGCCTGAACGATTTGTTTTTCACATATTACAGTGCCACCATAACCTTCTTTCCCTTCTCTTATACCTCTAAATGTACCAATTCTGCCATCTTTCCATAACCCGACTACGACATCCATTCCTTCTGCATGCGTACGGCTTACTTTTTGACAGCCCGTTCCCATAATTGTGTATAATGTTTCAACACCATGAATGCCGTACCATGAAAAATCAGGATGTGAAGGTTCGCTATGTGAAGGGGAATAGCAGTCTGCTCCATATACTTTTCCATATTTTCCATTACGTAATTCCTGATTACGAGTAACATAGCGAAGAGAAGAAGATGAGAACATGGGAATGTTATATTTATCTGCAAGCATAAAAATAGCTATTGCGTCTGACAAATTAGCTGCCACAGGCTTGTCGATGAATATCGGTTTGCCGCTTTTAAAAACCTCGGCAGCTTGTTCTAAATGCATATTACCATCATTTGTTTCAAGCATTACAAAATCTACTTTTTGAAGTAATTCGGAGATTGAACCTACTATCTCTACTCCATATTTTTTTGCTTCATCTATATAACCCGGAATACGGCTATAGCTGCTTTTTATTGTGCGCGAACCATAAGGGTATGCTGCAATGATTTTAAAATCTTTATATTCTGATTTTTCGGCTTCTCCTCCATTTAGATATTTGATAAATGCAGGCGAATGAGAAGTGTCCAGCCCGATGATCCCTATCTTGTAAGTTTGCTGCGCATTTGTTATACCAATGGCGGTAGCACAAATGAGAATGCATATGGTTATAAATCTTATTTTCATGATATTAATATATATTATTATTTAATTAATTGCATACTATCTTTGTCTCCATATAGAATTGCATGTTTATGTTGACGCAGGCAAGTGGCCGGTATACGTTCGGATATATCATCGTTGAGCGTATGGAAGACTGCCCATGCTTTTGTTTGTGCCGGGACAATACAGAATAGGTTTTGCCCGCTAGTTAACATTGGAATAGTAAGTGTAAGCGCATTCTTAGGAACTTCCTCAAGTGTTGCAAAACAACCGTCATGGACTTGTTGTTTCCGGCATATGTCATCCAAATCGACAATTTTTATGTCTTCCGGATCATGGAAGTTGGCAACATGGGGGTCGTTAAAAGCGATGTGCCCGTTTTCTCCGATACCCAAACAAACAATATCAATCGGGTGCTGACGTAGTAAATCGGAATAGCGTTTACATTCGGTTGCCATATTTTTGGCATTACCATTGATATAATTAACGGAATGGAACGGCAACTTACTAAATAGGTGTTCTTTTAAGAAATAGCCGAAGCTTGCTGGTAAGGCGGGAGCAAGATTTACATATTCATCCATATGAAATGCGTTAACCCTCTCCCACTCTATTTCTTTTTGTTCGCATAAAGCGGTAAGAACTTCGTTCTGAGAAGGAGCAGCGGCAAAGACCATATTCACCTCATCCTTTTCTGTAAGTAATGAGCGTATAGCATTTGCTATATCTATAGCGGCGGCTTCACCCATTTCTTTTCGTGTAGCGAATTCGTAAACTTGTAATAGCCCTTTTTTTAGAGAACGTAACTTTGACATCATTATATTCCTTTCTTTATAATTTCATTTCCCACCCTTTTTCATACTCGCGCTTCCAATATTTGGCTGCGAGTTGCTTATCAATGATGTGACCGTTTGTTGCGTCGGTATGGAGCTTTACTCCTGAACGTTGGGCTATATTTCCCAATTGGACGAGCAGGGTACTGATGAATCCTGAATGGATGTCTGAGTTAAGTTTTTCCCCTTTTGTTATGGCACTAAAGAAGTTTTGTATATGAAGTGCATCAAGTTGTTGGGCAGGATCCATTTTGTTTTGCGAATCGACTTTCACATTGCTTTCCACATTGCGTATAACATGATTCTTTTGATCAATTATTTTGTAAGAGTTTCCGCCTCCCATCCAAAGTGCCGCTTTTTCGCCATAAAATATAACGCCTACCGAACTGCCTTCGATGTGATATGCACTACAACTTTGTCCTTCCCACATTATTGATTTCTTTCCACCAAAATCAAGCGTGATTACTTGTGTGTCCGGTGTTTCCCAGTCATCTTTATAAAAATATCTTCCACCAGTTGATTGTACGGAAGTAGGAAAATCAATATCCATACCCCAACGTAGTAAATCAATCATGTGCGTACCATTGTTTAGTGCTTCTCCAGTACCCCAACGCCAGAACCAATGCCAGTTATAATGGACAATATTGTCCTTGTAAACAGTTCTCGGCGCCGGTCCTTGCCACAAGTTCCAATCCAACCATTCAGGGACGTTAGTCTCCTTACCAACTCCAATAGGTGCGCGTTGATTTGTATACCAGGATTTGCCAAAATATACTTTTCCGATTGTGCCGGATTTTATTTCATTGATAGCTTCGATCACATTCGGCCATGAGCGGCGTTGGTTGCCCATTTGTACTACACAACCATATTTTTTTGCAGCCTGTAGCAGGATCTCTCCTTCTTCTGGCGTATGGCAGCAAGGTTTTTCCAGATAAACATGTTTGCCTGCTTTCATCGCTAAGAGGGCTGCAGGTGCATGCCAATGATCAGGCGTTGCAATCACGACAGCATCAATATCCTTTTTTTCGAACATAAGGCGCATATCTTTGTTCGGATTAGGCCTGGCATCCGATATTTTGCTTACTTCTGCAATGCAACGCTCCAAAGCTCTCGAATCAACATCGCATACCTCGGTGATCCGACAGTTTGGCTGTAAAGCAAAATTCTTTGATAACGCCAGTCCTCTGGAGTTTACACCAACCATTCCTACATGGATTCTATCGTTTGCACCTATAATATTTGCATAACTTTTTGCTGAAAAACCTGGTAATATTCCTCCTAACGAAAGAGCTGCGGTTCCTACAGCTGTCTTTTTGATAAAATCGCGTCTTGTTATCATATAATTTGTATTTTATGATTCTTTATATACTATTTTTCCATTCACCATCGTCATCATGACATGGATCTGATTATCAAATATTATGATATCCGCATCTTTGTTTTTCTGCAAGGAACCTTTTTTGTCATTGATATGCATGATATGCGCCGGTGTTTCTGTTGCCATTTTCACGGCTTCGGTCAGAGGTATTTCGGCAATGGAACACATGGTTCTAACCAAACGATCTGTTGTGGCTACGCTTCCGGCAAAAGCTAGTCGGTCTGGCATTTTTGCAACACCATCTTCAACGATCACCTCTTGTCCGGCAGCCAATCCTCCTAAAATACTTTTTCCTTCGGGCATTCCGGCCCCTCTCATGGAATCTGTTATCAATGCAATTTTATCAGGCCCTTTAAATTTATATATCAATTGAAGTAAACTGGCAGGAAGATGACATCCGTCTGCAATAATCTCTACCGTCATTTCATCAATAAGAAAAGCCGATTCAATCACGCCGGCAAAACGGAAACCCTTACGGCGTGTTACCCCTGACATTCCCGAATACAGATGAGTAATATGTCTGTAACCCCGTTTCCAAGCGGCAAGAACTTCTTCATATATGGCATCCGAATGCGCAATGGCCGGTAGAATATCTTTTTTAAGTAAAACCTTGACAAACGCTTCATCACCATCTAGTTCTGGCGCTGAACTCCAACGTTTGATGCATGGTCCGGCATCGATTATGGGTAAATACTCTTCAGGCTGAGGATTGCGAATGAAACGGGGATCTTGAGCGCCACGCTGGTTCATCGAGAAATAGGGACCTTCCAGATGAAGTCCCATAAAGGCGCTTCCTTTATCGTTTATTGTCTTTGCTTTTTCGTAAGTTGTGATGGTGTTCAGAATGTGTTCACGTGTAGAAGAGAGCGTTGTAGGATAGAGCCCTGTTGTTCCATGTTTAGCATGCATCTCGGCGATAGTCAGAAAGGCCTCCGGTGTCTCATCCATGAAATCTGCACCTCCTGCACCATGGGTATGAAGATCGATGAACCCCGGAGAAATGTAATTGCCGTGAGCATTGATAATTATGGAATCAGGAAAGTCAATATTCATTTGTCCTATTTCAACAATACGATTTCCGTCAACGCAAACTATTCCATCCTTCATAATTCCAGATGGGGTTAACAATTGCCCATTTATTATCTTGTATTTGTTTTGCTTCATGATATTTCCTTGTTAGCGAGTTCAAACTTAGCAATATATATTGATCTTCTGTTTTCAATATTACCCTGAAAGGCCTTCAATTTCCATTAATGTTCAATATACTTTTCACAATTAAAAAATTATATTTCATCATGGTACAGACTTATTTTAGTCTATAGTTTTGAAAGAAAAATATTGAATCTATATGGTGCAAAAGGATCTTGACCTACGTTCCAGAGATTCAGAAAGGTCTAATATAAATTGTGTCTGTTAGGCGGATCTCCTGCCTTTTTTAACAGTGGCAGGAGTGTTAATGTCAATAGAAATCCGGAAGTCATATCTTGTTACAAATTGGGTTTTGTTGTTGGTGGATAATCAATTGTATAATGTAACCCTCGACTCTCTTTACGCTCCATTGCTTGACGTGTTATCAGATAGCCTACATTAATCATGTTACGTAATTCGCATAGTTCTCGTGATGTTTTGACGCGCTTGAAAAGACTTTCGGTCTCCTCATATAAGATATCCAGACGATTCCATGCACGGGTCAGACGAACGTTACTACGAACAATGCCTACATAAGCTTCCATGATCTGATTGACTTCTTTCATGCTTTGGGTAATTAATACGCGCTCTTCGTTGGTAATCATCCCCTCATCATTCCATTCAGGGATGTCAGTATTGAAGTCGTATCGATCAAGTACACTGAGCGCATGCTTGGAAGCTGCGTCAGCATAAACAACAGCTTCAATGAGTGAATTTGATGCTAAACGATTACCCCCGTGGAGGCCTGTACATGAACATTCGCCAATTGCATAAAGGCGACGAATGTTTGACTGCCCGTCCAGATCAACACAGATCCCTCCGCACAGATAATGAGCAGCGGGTGCTACAGGAATGAAATCTTTCGTAATGTCGATGCCAATGCTCAAGCACTTTTTATAGATATTCGGGAAATGTTTTTTTGTCTCCTCCGGATTTTTATGTGTTACATCCAGATATACATGATCATCACCTCGTTGTTTCATTTCGTGATCAATAGCGCGGGCAACTATATCTCGTGGTGCCAACGACAATCGTTTATCATATTTATGCATGAACTCTTTTCCGTCCATTGTACGCAAAACACCTCCATAGCCACGCATCGCTTCAGTAATGAGGAAACATGGGCGGTCACCAGGGTGGAAGAGTGCTGTCGGATGAAACTGGATAAACTCCATATCTTTTACAGCACCTTTAGCGCGATAAACCATAGCGATACCGTCTCCGGTTGCAATCAATGGATTTGTTGTATTGCGGTATACAGCTTCACATCCACCTGTTGCCATCACAGTGACTTTGGAGAGGAATGTGTCTACTTTCCCAGTAGCTTCGTCAAGGACATAGGCTCCATAGCACTTAATGCCCGGCGTATATCGTGTGACGATAATCCCCAGATGGTGCTGTGTGATAATTTCGACTGCATAATGATGATTGAATATGGTAATGTTAGGATGTTGTTGGATTGCCTTGATCAGACTGAGCTGGATTTCGGACCCAGTATTGTCCTGATGATGAAGAATACGAAATTCAGAATGACCTCCTTCGCGGTGAAGATCAAATTCTCCATTTTCTTTTTTATCAAAGTTTACACCCCATTTAATAAGTTCTTGTATCTGGCTTGGAGCCTTTCGTACAACCATTTCGACAGCTTCACGGTTATTAAGCCAGTCACCGGCAATCATTGTATCTTCGATATGTTTATCAAAATTATCTACTTTCAGATTTGTTACCGATGCAATACCTCCCTGAGCAAAATAGGTATTCGCTTCTTCTAGATCTGTTTTACAGATAATAGCCACTTTCCCTCTTTCAGCTACTTTTAAGGCAAAGCTCATTCCTGCTATGCCCGAACCAATCACTAAGAAATCAAAATGCTGTACCATATTCACACTATTTAGACGGCCAAAGTTAGCGATTAACTTCTTTGGTTGTACCTATTCTCTTTGTTTTCCTTTTCTTTTTAAGCCGAGATTGATACTTCAAAACCTAATGTTCTTGCGCGATTTGCTATTTTTTCCATTTCTTCGCGCGACACTTTATATAGTGTTTTCACGGGCGTTTCGCGGTCAATTGTGTAAATCATTATTTGTTTGGGTTTGATTTGTTTTAATGCTTCCAACCATCCGGATATTTCTTCTTCGGTCGTATTATCCACTTTTACACCTTCTATTTCACCTTTCAGAAACATAGTCTGTATGATTACATTTCCATTAAACCTGCAAAGCTGTTCTAAAAGGCGGGCGAAATTGAACTTTGGTATATTTGGTGCATTCATTTGTTGAATACGACTGTCTAGCACGGAGTCTAGCTTCATGATATTGTCTTCAATTTTGTTTAATGCGCGAAAGACACTTTCTTTATCTAGTGTTGTAGAGTTAGAAAGGACGGCAATCTTCGCATCGGGAAAGAACTCGTTACGTGTTGCAATCGCGTCATCGATAATACTTTCGAATGCTGGATGCATAGTCGGTTCTCCGTTACCGGCGAAAGTGATAACATTGGGTACAATGCCATTGCCTTTCATTTCTATAAGTTTTTGCACTAAAGCTGTTTTCACTTCTTCGCGTGAAGGCAGTTTTGTGTGGGTATGGCGTTCGGCGTTTCTACCACATTCGCAATAGACGCAATCAAAAGTACAAAGTTTTCCATCAGACGGAAGAAGATTCACACCCAGAGATACACCTAAGCGGCGACTATGTACCGGTCCATAAACAATTTCGTGAAATATTCGTGTCGACATATATTTTGTTTATTTTCTTTAGTTCGATTACAAATTTACGCATTCTATTTGTAAATACAAATGCAACCGAATATATTTCATTTTAGTCTACGGGCCTTTACACCTTCAAAAGTGATCTGTACAGGCTTGATAAAGCCGTTGGCATCAAACTCCATTTTGTCAATACAGGTGACACGATGATTGCCATCTGTTTCACCTAGCGGACGGCAATGATAAACGATGTAGTATTTGTCGGTGTTCGGAATATGGATTACTGAATGATGTCCGGCTCCTGTTGCAACTTTAGGATCTTGCTGCAATATTTTACCGATACGTTTGAACGGGCCGAGAGGCGAAGCTCCTATCGCATAAGCTACACAGTAATTAGGCCCTGTCCATCCTCCTTCGCTCCACATAAAGTAGTATTTGCCATTGCGTTTAAACATGAATGGACCTTCAACATAGTTTTCAGGTGTTATCTCTTTGAATTTTTCTCCGTTTGGAAAACTTTTCAATTGCTTAAAATTATTGCTCAGGAGAGCTACATTACAATGCCGCCAACCGCCATAGATAAGGTAATAAGTATTATCGTCGTCATGGAATACAAACTGATCGATAGGTTGTGCACCGTTAACAATCTCATTGATCAATGGTTTGCCAATCAGATCCTTGTATGGACCTTCCGGCTGGTTGCTTACAGCAACACCAATTCCTCCTGTTTCCCCCTGATGGACATCATTTGCTCCAAAGAAGAAGTAGTACTTTCCATCTTTGTGTATAACAGAGGGAGCCCACATGGCTTTTTTTGCCCATTTAACGGCAGTGGTATCAATGATGTTTGGATGTTTTGTCCAATTTATGAGATCCTTGGAGGAAAAACAGTCAAAAAAGGTCTGCTTTTCATAAGGTGCGCTATATGTTGGATAAATCCAATAGGTATGATCATAAATGATGGCTTCAGGATCGGCGTACCACCCTTTTAAAATAGGGTTCTTGCTTGTTTGCGCGCTTATTGTGAAACTGCAAAAGAGCAGGATTGAAGAAAGAAGGACAATGAGTTTGTT
Organism: Parabacteroides sp.; assembly: GCA_028707405.1. Classification (GTDB taxonomy): domain Bacteria; phylum Bacteroidota; class Bacteroidia; order Bacteroidales; family Tannerellaceae; genus Parabacteroides. The sequence goes on from JAQWBH010000009.1 coordinate 8,461, forward strand.
CATGTTCAATATAATGTAAAAAGTAATAACGGCAAAGTTAGGAAAATTTGTCTTATATTTCCATCCTCTTTAGGAATATACTATTGGTTTGGTTTACAATCTTTAGCAATACTGAAATGTAGATTAGAAGGAATGGACGAACAGTTTGATGCCAACTCAAAATGATCAGAATCGGGAAGAATACACGTCACCTCAAGATTTCTTCTTACTAAAGCCAGCAGCAATGCTGCTTCACCATACCCTTTGGTGTCATTTATTGTATAGTTGCCCTCGTTAGGAATTGAATTGATGAGCACTGCATAATTTTTATTTTGTTTGAGGTTCTTTCTTACAGTGTGCTCTATGGCTGGACCTTTATAAATGTAATTGTGGAGTACAAGGTCTGCGTAATAATCGGCATTCTCTATTCTAGCGGCTAAAGTTTCGTATTGCTTGATGTAGAAATGGCGGATTTCTTTGGAGCGGACAATATAATCGTTACTGAAACGACTGTCATTTGGAGTAATTCGATTAAGAATGTGAATATGAAAGACTCCTTTTCGCATAATCCATTCTTTTTTAGGCAAAACATGTCCTACACCATGTATAAGTACAGGAATAATATCTAGTTTTAATTTTTCTGCCAGATAAAAGGCTCCCCGGTGGAAACGAAGGATGTTGCAATCTTCCGATCGTGTGCCTTCAGGAAAAATCATTACAGAATAGCCTTCGGAAAATAGCGGCTTCAGTTTTTCGATGGTCTTGTCTAATCCTTCAGCAATGGGGAGAAAATCGGCAAATCGGATAAGACGTCCATAGAATGGCGAATGCCAAACCCAATCGTTTGTTAATATGACCAGTTTGGGGGTGAGCATCATGATGCATATTAAATCAAAATACGACTGATGGTTACAAATGATGACGCCGGGTTTTTTAAATGTTTCGCCGACATTGTTTTCGTAGATAGTGCGTACCTGAGGTATGTGGAAGACAATCCATGACGCTACCTTACATAGCAATTGGTGATATTTGACTCTTTTTGCAGCTGTCTTTTTTCCATAAAAGAGGATATACCCATAACCTGTAATCAAAGCGCTGCATACAAGGAATACGACGAACGACAGGATTGTCGCGAACAGATTCTTGCAAGTAACAGGTATTTGCCGTATCTTTCCTCCTTGCTTTGTCAGGAGTGCAAAACATAACGGTGGAAATATGTAAGCCATTGCAACTACCGAGATCATTCCGATAATGGTTACTTCTGCTAATGAACGTATTGCAGGATGCTTGGCAAATATGAGCATTCCGATGCCAATGAACATAATCAACGATGAAAGCATGATGCTGTTCTTATAAGAGGCGAGCATCTTTTTGCGGTATGCATATTCGTACATGAGCCCTTCGGTCATGAAGATTGTATAATCATCACCCTGACCAAAAATGAATGTGGCGAGAATAATATTGACTATATTAAATTTTATATCGAAGATATTCATTAGACCGAGAATCCAAAACCAGCTTACAGTTAAAGGAATAAAGGATATTAGCGCCAATTCTAGGCGCCCCATTGAGAGGATCAGGAATGCAAAGACGATAAAGGCGCAGACATACAATACATAATTGAAGTCGTCGGAAAGAGAGAAAATCATCCGTCGTGTGATAGAACCCGCATCAAATGCCACGATATGATTGTTGAGTTTGTTGAGATGGGACTCTAGATGGTTGATGTTTGCTTTTTGCGTGTACAGAATATTGATAAGAAGCGTCTTATTATGTGTCTCTATACAATACGAATGGGTAATCTTATTTTTTATAGGAGAAAAGAAAGAGGAATCATTCTGAATATTCCATTCGCGGTTTATAAGGTTGTCAAAAGCGACGAAACTTTCGGGTCTGAAACCGAGGATACTGCCTTCTTTACGGATAGTTTCTATTACCTCTGCGCGATGCTTTGCCCAGAAAGTGTTCCACTGTTTGATACGGTAGTATTGGAGTTTTTGCGAAGGAATCATACCGTTGATTCCGGTTATGCGTGTTATTATTCCATCATTTTTTAAATTTTGAAGTGTTGATTGTAATGATTCATTATGAGTAAGTGCGTCGTCAAATGTTTTTCCTTCGGTAACGCAGTAGATAGTTTGCTGATTAGCATTCAGTAGTGCCGTCATACGATCGTATTCGTACTGTTGCTCCTTGGTCATGTAGTTTATTTTTTGCATTTCTGTCTCAAATGAGGTTCCAAAGCTGAAACAGGCCAATACAACGGTCAGAATGAGTACTGTCCATACAACGTATCTGTTCTTCTCTAATGTCAGCGATGCCATTTTTGTGATAATCGACGGATGTGCTGGATTGATTTTTCCACCACATATGTCAAGTAAGTGAGGAAGAAAAAGAAGAACAAATAGAATGGTGCCGATTAGTAGAAGAGAGGCGAACCAACCGAGATCGGCCATGGCTTGCGAAGAGATGAATATCAGACTTAAGAATGCGCCCACCGTTGTAATGTTACCGATAGTCAGTGGTTCAACGATGTCTTTGATGACCATACGGGTGTTGGGCGTATGGTGATAATGGTCGATGAAATGCAGCGGATAGTTGACGGCAATGCCAAAGATGATAGAGCTTATTCCTATAGCAATGATAGATACTTCACTCCGGATAAGTGAGAGTACTGCAATCGCAAATAACCCGCCAAACAGGACCGATGAGAATAGAAGGAGTATGTGCTTGGCATTACGGAATGAATAGATGAGCAAGCCCAGCACTATCAACACAGCCAAAACACTTGATATCAGTGTATCTTTCTTGATTTGATTGGCGTTTCCAACTGCTATAGCCGAGGCACTGAAACTATGTATTTTTACTTTTCCTTGCATTCCTTGTTCGATCTCTTTCATCTGTCTGTCTAGCAAAGAGAGAAATCGGCTGTTTTCGGATGTTTCACTGATAGATGTCTTGCACTCTATTATCAGTAAAGCTTCTCCATTTTTCATAAAAAGATGGTCCTGATAAAGTCTGAACTGATTGCCAAAATGGAAGTTTTGGAGTCGTGCGATGACAGGAAGTGACAATTGCAAGGGATCTTGCAGTAAACTTTGGCGCATGAACAGACCAATGGGAGAAGTTAACATCTGTTTGTCGGCCGCAAGTTTCTTTCCAATGGCTTTAGGCGTAATCAGCGAATCCATGCGTTGATAATCGCTGTCGGTCAGAAAGTAAGGAAGGTTTTCGGTGATGAATGAACTGATTCCTAGAAGATCTTGTTGATCTGCTTTATAGAAAAGGCTTTTGACGACCTTAGCCGTATCAACATTTTGCAATCGCTCCGCTAATTGATCGATAGCGTCAATCTGCAGATTTTCTGATTCCTCTGAAGAATCTTTTGCCGCAACGTAGACGATGATGTTATTGGTTGTGGCTACGTATTTATAAGCATCATTAATTCGGTTGTTTTCTTTGCTTATTGGCAAAAAACTCGAAATATCTTCTTTGAAATGGATACGTGAAGCGGCATAACCCAGTAATGCGATTAGAATAATGAGGAAACTGAACAATTTTCCTCTGTTATGTATGAAGAAATCATATAAGGATAGAAAGAATCGTGTCATGATTGCCTAGATAGACGATAATGGTAGAAAAACATGGATGGATAGCCGTAAACGATGGCTGACAGTGTCAATAGGGTATTCAGAATGCTGATTCGAAGAAAATCTATACCAGGTCGGAAGTGAGAAATACGCTGTTCGATTGGCGGATAGTATACTCGTATAGGTACAGAGTAGATTGGATAGTCGCGCCACGCAATACGGACCAGAAGCTCAAGTTCTGCTTCATAACGAGAAGTGGTGGGACGCAAACCGTGCATCTTTTGCAAGGGGTAAAGGCGATAACCGCATTGTGTATCGACGTTTTGTCTTGCTGTTTGGACGGTAAACCAAAAGTTGCCGAACTTGTTGGCAAAAGTATTCTTTGGAGGAACATTCTCAACCGGACAACGGTATCCGACGAGCATTGCATCAGGATGCTTCTCGGCCGCTGTTATAAAGAGATGGATGTCTTCGGGGTAGTGTTGCCCATCGGAATCAAGTGTTATGGCATGGGTATAACCGAGTGCTTCGGCTTTATCAAAGCCTTTTGATATGGCGTAACCTTTGCCGCGATTTATAGGATAGGAAATAAGATGAATTTGCTCTTTAAATATTGAAAGGTTGTTGATTGTTTGATCGGTGGAACCATCGTTGACAACGATGATATCTGAGGTGTACCGGAGTGTTCTACTGACTATCTGAGCGATAGTTGTAGCGTTGTTATATGTCGGGATTACTACGCAGTAACGCATTATGCATGTGATTCTGACAAAAAAAGAATTAGTCTGGCGAAAGTCTCTTCTTCACGTTTTATTTCGGCAGATACGTGTAGAATACCTTTTTCATCAATGAGAGCGATGAAAAAGTCTATCGGACTGTTTTCAATAGGGTCGATAATTTTCAGAAACTTCACATTTTTGACCTCAAAGATCATGTACGATTGCTTTTTTATCATCTCGACAAGTTCTTTTAGCATTTGTATAATACAGACACCGGGTGTTATGGGTTTGCCCGGAAAATGCGATTTATAGATTATGTTCTCTGGATTCAACGCCACTTCAACATAGTATAACGTTTCCTGTTTTTCTGAACAGACTACTGTATATAGATGATTATTGAGCATTATTTTGTTTCTGGTATTCTATTAAACGAGTATTGAATATGATGAATCCGATTTACTAGGATGAATGATGTCGGACTTTTACGACGTATATATCGTTTCTTTTCATTGCCGGTTTTCGTTGCATCTATATTAAACAGATAATGCAAATCTTGTTCGATAGTTCTACGAATATACCACTTGTCGAGGAAAGATACGATATGGTGTAGATGTGTCATCCCCTCATCGGATGTGAAATCGAAAGCTTTAATACCGAATTCATTGATTAAGGATCCATTCCACTTGTCTCCAGTTTTTTTCAACAGACATATTCCTGTCATGTTTTTTTCTCCAATCTGCAGTGTTATCTGGTAGGTATTCATGACAGAATCTTGTACCAGTGTGGTGGTCCACAATGGTAGACTTAACGGTTCTCCGGAAATTAACGTTTTGTCTGTAGAACAGGCTGCAAGGAGAATCAATAGAAAAAAATTAATGAGAAAAGACTTCATCATTCAAAAGCATATTGCGCTTCATTGACAGGAAACGTATGATCGTTTTGTCGCCGGTTTTTTCTATCATCTCCACTTTGTTTATACTGCCGTCACCTTTGTTTACGAACAGGTTTATCTGACTGAAAAGGCTTTTAATCTCTTTCTTCAGTGGTTGTAGCTGGAGTTTATAATCTTCATTGGAAGTATAGAAGAAGATATGAAAATCGCTTGAATTCGTCAATCCGTTTCCACTAACACCTCCGAGAATGATCTTGCTAATTTGTTGAAATTGTTTGCTGGAGTTCAGATTAATCTCGTTTTTGTTGTTCTCGGATTGAAGAATCACCTTTTCTCCATTCATGATAAAGATAAACGAATAGGGATGTTTGTATTCCCACCTGATTTTGTTTGGTTTTTTATAGAATAGCAAACCTTTGGAAATGCTTTTATCATTAAGGAAAGAAAGTTCTTTTATCTGTTCGAAGTTGCATGTCATTGTTTTCATTGAAATCGCATTGGCAGAAACTTTTTCATTGATCTGTTTTTCCTCTGCTATGGAAGCGTTTCGATAAATTTGTGCCGATGTCATACAAGTCAATAACGACAGAAAGATAGTAATGATATATGTTCTAAACATAATGATGTAGTATTATCGTGTGATGAAGAATACGCCGCTCATAATCAGAAACACACCTATCCAGCGTGTGACAGGTACAATTTCATGAAATATATATATTGACGCCAGCATTCCAAAGATGTAACTGATGCTGATTAGAGGATACGCTACAGAAAATTCGAAATGTTTTAGTATGTAAAACCATATCAGAGAAGCCACAACAATACTTATTCCTGAACAGGCCAACGACCAGTTCATTATCGCCGACTTAAAGAATTTCCACGTGAAACTGAAGGATTCCATGCGGCTAATAGCTATCTTCAGAAGGATCTGCGATGCTACCAGGAAAAGTGACTGTGTGATAGATAAAGACAATAACTTTAGCATCCCGACAGTAAAATGATAGAACAGGATTTCCCGTTCCAATGATTCAGTATTAGTGATACTTTTCCTTTTTCACCAAAAGAAGAATTCTTTGAGTGCCAATAGGGAGGAACTGTTTTTTTTGCGTAACAGCGTGACAGTGCATATAGTCCCATTGCAGGAGCCGTAAATGATTCTCCGAAAAGATCTTTATACGTGTTACATATGTTTGCATCAAACAGAGAGAGTCCCAGTTGCCGATAGACAGTGTCGTTTTTAACATTACCATTGATTCCGGTAAGTAGTAATTCTACGTCGGCAGGCGTATGTCCACTTTTGGCAAGAAGTTGATTGATGGTCTTATTGAAGGTGGCGACGGAAGGTTTGTATAACAATTTTATTCCTTCGATGCAACAAGTTGTTTGTGGTGTTTTTTTGTCAGACACGACAAAACTGGCAGCTACTTCGCCGGCAAAACAGGGTTGCTCTTCATCGAACCCCTCTTCTACCCTTTTCCAATAACCCGCTTTGGCCATTAATTCAAAATATTTCGACGTCATTTCATCAAAACCGCCCACAAGCACATTATGGATGGATTCTTGATTGAGTATTAAAGTTGTGTCGTAAAGAGCTTGTTCGAACGATGTGCCTCGATGAACGAAGGTGTTGTTATAGCAATGACACTTCAGATCGATAGCGATGGATGAGCTGAGGACATTGTGTGTGGATTGCATGAAATATGAAGGAGGCAACATCTCCTCGCCGTTCTCGTTGATGGCATTCAAAAACTTCTCGGTGTTTCCGATGCAGCCTAGTCCTGTTCCGCTAATGATAGCGTCAGGCACCTCAATGTGTGCTTCATTTAGAGCGACGCGCGAGGTTATGACGGCTCGTCTGATAAGGTTGCACATACGACGTGATACCAGCGGCGGCAGATAATCGCTGAACTTCGGATCGATTGTTGGTACCAGTAGCTGGTGATAGCGCAGAGGTGCATCAAACCATTCGTCCGATAGAGGATTTTGTATGGAAATATGAGCGGCTCCTTGTATAAAAGCGAGTCTATTACTCATACCTGCGATTGTTCAGGATAATAGTCATTTGTTACTTGCGAAGATAATCGACGAGTCATTGCCTCCAAAGCCAAAGGAGTTCGAAAGAATGTATTTGAGTGGTTTTTTGGGCAGAGGATTGCTGACAGGTGAGAAGTTGAGTTCTTCCATTTGCTGACTGAAGTTTAGGTTGACAGGCATATAGTTATTTTCCAAAGCTAGGAGCGATATAACGCCTTCAACGGCTCCGGCAGCACTAGTCGTATGTCCGGTAAAAGCTTTGATCGAAGCGATGGGCGGTACTTTATCAAACAATCGCATACAGGCAATTCCTTCTGTCAGATCGTTGTTTGGAGTTCCAGTGCCGTGTGCATTGATATAATCAATAGCTGAAGGCTTCAATCCTGCATTTTCTATAGCACCTTTCATGGCTAGATAAGGGCCAATTCCGTTCGGGGATGAGGCTGTTAGGTGGAAGGCATCGCAAGCATTGCAAGCACCGGCTAATTTACCTCTGCTGGTTGCACCGCGTTTGACGGCATGTTCGGTCGTCTCCAGTACCAGATAAGCAGCTCCTTCGCCCAAATTGATGCCTTTGCGGTGCTGGTCGAATGGCTTGCATAGTTCATTATCGAGAATCATTAGGGTATGAAAACCGTTAAAGTGGTAGATAGAAAGGCATTCGCATCCACCGGCGACAACAATATCCGCTTCGCCTGTTTTGAGCATGTTTGATGCCATAATCAGGGCATTTGCTGCTGATGAACAGGCGGTAACAATAGTTGAAACACTGGAAAATCCGTTGAAATAGTCGGCTATCTGCTCGGTGCATCCACCGCAGTCGTTCAGGTCGATATAGTCATTGTAGGCTTCTGTTTCGAAAAGTTTCTGGTAGACGAGCTCCGTCTGATCCATTCCTCCGACAGTGATGCCCGATATCAGAGCAACGCGTTCTTTAGCATAGGATGGCTTGATGCCGGCTTCTTCCAGCGCTTCTTCCAGCGCAATGATGCCTAATAACGAAGAGCGTACGGTAGTGGTCGACGGTCTGATATGCAATAAGGCACGCATCTCCTCGTTCGAAAGCTTCACTTCACCCACAGGAAATTCCCCATGCGACGACTGTAGATATTTGACAGGTGCGATGCCGGAGCGTTTGTTAACCAAAGCATCCCATGTAGCATCTTTGCCTATGCCAAGAGCCGTGATAATACCCGATCCAGTTACCAGAATTTCATTGCCGCTATTCATCGTCAATGTTTATTTTTTGCGGTTTGCGGCTACATATTCCGCCATTATGCGGATGGATTTGAATATTTCTTTGCCTTTTGCCGGATCGGTTAGTTTGATTCCATAGTTTTTTTCAAGCATCACAATCAATTCCAGCGCATCAATTGAATCTAAACCCAACCCTTTGCTGAACATTTCGTCGTCGTCATTTATATCTTCAGGCTTTATGCCTTCAAGGTTTAATACTTTGATAATTTCATTCTTTAATTCAAGCATTAATTCTTCCATGATTCACTTCTTATATATGTAATCCTTGCGGACTGAGTTATTAATTTAGAGTTATTTTAGAAAAGGTTGTCCTTCTTATCCGGTGATGGATAATTATCGGAACAAACGATTCCTTTCCACTAGAAACATATGCACATTGGCCTTTTCATAGGCAACGTCCAGCCAACCACAGAGTGCCGAACATAGTGTCGAGTCATTGAAGGTATCTGTTATGATTTCCATGATTCTGTCGAGGTCGTATTTTTCTAATACGTAGAACATCGATTCTCCTAGAATTTTGTTCCGGATGGCAAGTTCGCCCGTCACGATGTTGGGCAATGTGTAGACAAATAGTGCAGGGCTGGGAAAACATTCTTCTTTACGGATCGTTTGCTGATATTTTTCATCAGTATCAATTGACGAGACACTGTTGAAAAGGATAAGTCCCATATCTGCTTTTTGTGTCGTTTTATCAAAGTTCCTGTTTGTCAATGCTTCTGATGCTAAAAAACCGGCTTTGCAAAGCAGGTCCATCTTGAAGAACTTTGGATAATCGAGCTTCATTTCACGATATATTGCGGATAAGAACTCGGTGAGGCTTTCCTGTTCATTTGAACGGTCAATCAGTATTTTTTCGCCATATTGAAACTTTCGATCAAAGATCTGGCAGCTGTTTACGATATGGACATTCATTTTGTATCATGATGAATGGAAAACAACATGACCGCATTACATCCACCAAATCCTGAAAGCATTTTTACAGCGTACGATTTGTCGGTGTGGCGCGGCTCTTTCACAATATCTATCGGATAGGTAACGCCGGATACATTATAGCCCTTCGTGGGTAAAAGCAACCCTTCGCACAGTGAACGCATTGTAATGATGCTTTCGAGTATGCCTGCTGCACCCAGCGTGTGCCCCAGATAACCTTTCAGCGCATTGACTGGCACTTTTGTCAGACCTGCTCTTGTTAACGCAATCGATTCCATCTCATCGTTATAGACAGTAGCTGTTCCGTGCGCATTGACTACCGCTATCTGTTCTGACTTAAATCCTTGCAAACAGCTTTTTAGTGCGAGAAATAAACCCTCGCCTGTACGCGAAGGTCCGGAGATATGGTTGGCGTCATTGCTAACGGCATCTGCTTCGAGGCAAACACTATTTTTGACTGTTTTATTCTCTCTTTTATTTTGCAGTATCATGGTTGCAGCCGCTTCACCCAAGTTCAGTCCCTTGCGTTCTTTATCAAAGGGTTTGCAAGGTTCACTACTGAGCGCTTTGAATGATTGGAATCCAGAGGTGACGAAGCGTGAAAGCATGTCTGCCCCTACAACAACAGCCGTATCTATTCGTTTTGACATTACTGCTCGGCGTGCAGCAGCCAGTGCACAAATGCCGGATGTACAAGCATTGGAGATGACGATCGGCTCTGTCCCATTTCCAAAGAATCTGGCAATTCTTTTGGCTGTCCCAGCCAGCGTGGATGCGCTCGATGGATATCGACTATACTTGGAACCAAGCAAGAAAATGTTTCCTTTTGTTGTAGACAAGAATAGTTGTACCTTATTGCTCTTCATGTCTACCTTATTTTGCTTTAATGCATCGGCAATGGACACAATGGCCATTTTTTCCAGATGAGTATAATTTTTGTGATTGTTGTAGGCTTCAGCTATTTTTGTAAAATGTAAGTTTAGTAATCTACTGTTTACTGCTGAAGCAACCACAGGTTCTTCCAAGTGAAAAAGGCTTTTATGAAAACGAAGTCCACTTTTACCTCTTTTGAAGTTCAGGTAGTTTTCTTCGCTTGTAAATCCCAAAGCTGATACAATATTATTCCCTGTTACTACAATCATAGTAGTTTGTATTTTTTTTTCCATGCGTCATAGAATGGCGGGTTAGTCCATAATAAGTGATACTGCTTGTCCAAAAAGACTTGTACAGAGGAACCTGTAGCAACAAGACTGTCATCGTCAAGTGCATGAATCTCGTAATCGAAGATAACTTTCGCTGCCGCAACATTGCGAAACAAGATATCGACGTATGCCTGCTGTCCATATATCAAGGGTTTCTTGTATTGAAATGATAGTTCTACTAAAGGAGCATAACAGCCGTTCTTAAAGAAGTCCAGATAACCTAGTCCATAATCGCGGCCAAACTGTTCGCGTGCATCTTCAAAATAGAGTGCATATGAGCCGTGCCATACGATATTCATCGAATCGACTTCACTGAAACGGATGTTGATTATTTTCGATGATTTTAAGACTACCTTACTTTCCCTCTCTTTCTCCACTAGTTTTGTCATTTTGATGTTCAATATCTGATAAATATATTTTCATCTCGCAAGTGGCAATAATTTCACTTCCGACTTCAATTTTTGCTTTTACTAATGTGGTATGAAATATTTCAGCAATCACACTTATTGTAGTATTGAGCACTTCGCCTAAGTGAGGTGCCCGTAAAATACTCATCTCTTTGATCATTCCTACGAAACCCAGCTTGATGGAATTACTGTGTTTAAGCATTTCGATGTATCCCATGCGGGCGGCACAGCTCTGTGCAATTGTTTCTATCAATCCAGCCTCTTCATAATGACCGTCCGGTTGGAGGAACATATTTTCTTTTCGGATGGTAAAGCGCGTCTGCGTAATTATTGGATCAAAATGGATAAGATGATCAATCATTATAAACGGCGGACGCTGCGGCAGCAAATTTAGTACATCAATATACTCTAGCGCTTTTTCCTGGAAATCGTTTTTTGATGCCGAGGTAAAATTGTGCTGCTTCATGATTTCCAATACTCATAGTAGTTAAACCATTGTTCGGGATATTTTCTGATGATGTCTTCCAAATTCTTTATAAAGAGTTGCATCATCTGCTCAATCTTGGTTTTTTTGCTTAGTCCTTTGTCTTCTATCTTAATGAGTGAAGTGTATATATGGTATGAGAATGTCGATTCCTTCATCACAAACATCGTGACAATTGGAATATCAAATTGTTCTGCCAAGACAAATGCACCTATCGGAAAACAAGCCTTCCCTCCTAAGAAGTTACATTCTATGCACTTGTTGCTTCCGAAAGTGCGATCCGAAGGCATGCTTATAATTTCACCATTGGTAAGCGCTTTATTGATGAGAAAGACGTGCGACATATCTTCCTTTACAGGAATTAGGTGTACATTATTACTGTTTAGTATTGAATTACGATATTTTTGGACCACTTTAGTTTCACCTCCAAAGATTAATCCATTGATGGGTTTTTCATTCTGGCGCATCAGATAACCGTTCAGTTCAAAATTGCCCACGTGTGAACTGGCAATAATAAAGCCCTTCTTGCCATGAAGCAATTCGCGGAACAATTCGTCTCCTTCAATCTCTACTTTGAAATGTCGTTTTTGTCCTGCATAAACCGTGAATCGGTCTAGTATTACTTGTCCAAAACGGTAATAGTTCTTGTAAGTCCAGGCAAATGCTTTCAGCATCGGATAGTAATGCCTTTTTCTGAAATAATGATAGATAGCCACATAGCTTTTATGGGCAAAAAGCATATAAAAAGGAATTACTAGTGCCATCATTGCATAAGCAATGCGCACATCGGCTACCTTAAGCAACCAGATAAGAGATTTTTGCCCAATCGCATATCCTCCGGTTTTGCCGGACCATTCTGGCTGTGTGTATTCTGCCATGTTAGGAATGGACTTTCCCGTCTATATAGTCGTAAAATTCTTTCAGAGTGTGCACGATAGCCATCTCCTCAGGCTTTATTTTGAATCCGAAAGTACGCTCAACAATCACAACAATATCTACATAATCCAAACTATCAATTCCTAGATCATCCTTCAACAATGCCTCTTCCCTGATGGCGTTTTCATCAATTTCAAAATCATTAATCAGGAATTGATTGACTTTCGATTCTATTTCTTTTCTGTTCATATATTGTTTTTCCATTTATCTGCTTTACTCACTATAAGGGCACTGTTTGTTCCTCCAAAACCGAAAGAATTGGAAAGGAATGTGTGTATCGGTTGTTCTTTGGTGCGTGTTATGATATTTAAGTTTACAGCCGTTTCATCCGGAGTTTCAAAATTGATGTTTGGAGCAATGAAGCTATTCTTCATCATTAAAAGTGAATAGACGATTTCACTTGCACCTGACATCCAACATTCGTGCCCTGTCATTGATTTGGTGGAACTGATAGGCGTACGAAAAGCAGCAAACATTCTGTTTAGTGCAATAGCTTCGCAACGATCACCTTGTGGAGTGGAAGTTGCATGCGCGTTGATGTAATCAATATCTGAAGGTTTCAATCCTGATGCATTCAATGCTCGTTGCATAGAAATAGCCGAACCTACTTCGCTTGCCTGCGATATCTGTTCTCCGTTTGATGAGAAACCATAGCCTAACACTTCTCCATATATTGTAGCTCCGCGTTTAAGAGCATGTTCGTATTCTTCTAAAATAAGACTTGCAGCACCACCACTGGGAACCAATCCGTCACGGCTCGCATCAAAAGGGCGAGATGCTGTTGTCGGATTCTCCATCCGGACGGAGAATACCCCCAGTCCATCAAAACTCCCCATCGAATAGACATTTACTTCTTGTGCACCTCCACACAGAATCATTTCTTGCATTCCCTGGCTAATAAGCAGATATCCTAATCCTATAGAGTGAGAACCGCTGGCGCAAGCTGCACTGATAGTCATATTGATTCCCCGCAGTTTGAAAATTGTCGCCAGATTCATTGACACAGTTGATGTCATGGATTGGAAGATAGCTCCTGAACCAGCCATCATTGTGTCTTTTTCCTTGCGAATGATATCGTTTGATTCTATGACTGCTTTGGCTGTGGAATCGTTACCATACAGTATCCCTACTTCATTATGTAGCATATATTCGTTGTCCAATCCGGCTGTTTGCATGGCTTCACGTGTAGCCATGTAGGCATATTCGCCTTGTTCTGCCAGTGAAATGCGTAAACGACGCTCAAGCAGTCCTTTTAGTTTCGGACGTTCCAATATTCCGGTCAACGATGAACGATAGCCATAAGCTGTACGTTCAGGGTCGATTCCGATGCCAGATCTTCCTTCATAAAGAGATTTTGTCACTTCTTCAATATTTTTCCCTATGGAAGAATAAATACCTATACCTGTTATTACTACCCGTTTTTTCAAATTTTTAAATGATTAATTGTCAATTAAGAGAGCCCTCCGTTTATAGAAATCACTTCTCCCGTAATATATGCTGCGTCATCAGAAGCCAGAAATCCAACCAATGCGGCTACCTCTTCGGGCTTCCCGAAACGTTTCATGGGAACGGTTTCTTGCAGATTTTTTTCGTCTAGATCTTTTGTCATATTGGTAGAAATAAACCCTGGAGCAACGACGTTTACTGTTACTTTTCGTGACGCAACTTCTTGTGCTAGTGCTTTTGTGGCTCCGATCATAGCTGCTTTAGCTGCCGAATAGTTTGTTTGCCCTCCTAAGCCTCTCAGCCCCGATAGTGAACCTATATTAATGATACGCCCGTAACGATGAATTAGCATGTCTTTTAATAAGCGGCGCGTCACATAAAAGAAACTATTCAAGTCTGTATTGATTACGTCAGTCCACTGTTCATTCTGCATGAAGATCATTAGCGCATCGCGACGGATTCCGGCGTTGTTCACCAGAACCGAGATATATTCTTCGGGATGATTCGAACACCATTGCTCCAAGGCAGCATCTACACTTTTCGGATCTGAGACGTCGAATGGTAAAAGTTCTGCCATCCCGCCTGTATCAGTGATCAGCTTCTGCGTTTCGATGGCAGACTCTACATTCGTTGAATAGTTTATCAGAACGGCATAATCCATGGATGCTAGTTTAAGACATATAGCACGGCCAATGCCTCTTGATCCTCCTGTAATCAATGCGTATCTCATTTTTATATATACAAAAATATACGTCAGTCACATGAATGCATCTGGCGTAATAAACGAATAATGGTGCAAAATTATACAAGATTGTCCAATTACGGAAGTAAAAGTAAGACATAAGTTTATTAAACGGAAAAAATCATTGCATGTTTCAGAAATATTCGCGAGTTTTGCAGGCTAAATTAGTTATATATCATGCTACAAGACGCTATAGATTTACAATTTGCTGAACCTCAACAAGTGAATACATATCAGGAGAAGGAGATGCAGAAGACTCTCAGATACGTGAATGAGCATTCGCCTTATTACAAGAAAGCATTTAAGGAGAGCAGAGTTGACGTTGCTTTTATCAATACTCTTGAAGATTTGCAGAATATTCCTGTAACAACGAAGCAGGATTTGCAGAAGTACAATATGGATTTTCTTTGTGTCCCTGTCAATGATATTATTGATTATGTGACAACATCCGGAACGTTGGGTGATCCTGTCACTTTTGCACTTACTAATAGAGATTTGGACCGTTTGGCAACGAGTGAAGCTTTGTCATATACTTTTTTCGGTTGTAAACAGGGCGAGGTGGTTCAACAAATGGCAACAAACGATCGTCGGTTTATGGCCGGGTTGGCTTGTACATTAGGCGGATTTAAGCTAGGCGTTGGAATGATTCGCGTTGGTAACGGTATTCCGGAATTGCAATGGGATACAATCCTGCGAATGAAACCAACTGTCTGTGTTTGCGTTCCTTCATTTATGATAAAGCTGGCAGAATTTGCCCGGGCTCACGGAATAGATTATCACTGCTGCTCATTAAAGAAAGCATTTTGTGTAGGCGAAAGCATCCGTAACAACGATCTGACAATGAATATTTTGGGAAAGAAACTTCAGGCTATATGGCCTGAACTGCAATTATATTGTAATTACGCCTCAACAGAAATGCAATCGTCGTTTATGGAATGCGAGTGTATGTGTGGTGCTCATCATAAGCCGAATTTGACTATTGTTGAGTTCTTGGATGAAAATAATCGTCGGGTCAAAGAAAATGAACAGGGCGAAATAACAATCACTACTTTGGGAGTGGAAGGTATGCCGATGGTTCGTTTTAAAACGGGTGATATATGTTATCACTTTACTGAAAAGTGTGGCTGCGGGAGAACTTCTCTTCGCTTAGGACCGATTATAGGACGTTTGGGACAAATGATTAAGTATAAAGGTACGACCCTCTACCCCTCTTCTTTATATGATGTGCTAGATAATATATCTGAAGTTAAAAACTATATTGTCGAAGTTTATACAAACACAATCGGAACGGATGGTATACGCATTCTAGTCGGGACAACAGTACCTTCAGATCAGACGACAAAGCAGATCAAGGACATATTCCGTTCGAAGATTCGTGTTGCTCCTGAAATCGTTTATGAGCCAATCGAGCTAATTGCTCAAAAGCAAATGCCATCAATGAGTCGTAAGTTGATAAAGTTTTTCGATTATCGGAATCAAAATACACATTGATCATTTATGAAGTGATAATTGTAATTAGCAAAGTTCTCTTGTATTCTGAGAAACTTTTTAAGTTCTGATTTGCTCAAACCCTTCGCCATAAACGCCGCGTACAATACTTTGCGATATGAATGCTTGATGATCGATCTGTTTGACTAATCTGAAGATGGTTACCGATTCTGATTTTTTTGCTAATAAGACAACTACTTTCACTGGTTTGCGCGAGTAACCGCCAACGCCATCCAAGATTGTACATCCACGATGAAGTTCATGGATAATTCTGTCGGCAATCTCATCATATTTTTGCGAAAATATGAGAAATTGTACTGACTGACGGTTGCCATTAAGAACCATGTCCAGAACGTAGTTACCCACAAACATCTCAACAAAACCGAATACTATTTTTTCGACATCATGGAACAAGAAGAAGGAAGAACCGATGATGAAGAAATCACAAAACAACAATGCACGTCCTATAGAGATATTCTTATATTTGTTGATAACTGCAGCCACAATATCTGTTCCACCTGTACTTCCATTGGCAGAAAAGACCAGTCCCAAACCGGCACCACAAAGGAATGCACCAATGATGATTGACATGAACGGTTGATCGTGCAGGAGCGGAGTGCCGTGAAGTAACCATTCAAAGAAAGATAATGACGCTGATAGTGAGCATACTCCAAAGATCGTCCTTATTAGAAATTTAAGCCCCAATATTTTGAGAGCGACCAGTAATAGTATAATATTGATCACGAAATACGATGCCGAAACAGGAATAAGATGGTTTGTGGCAAAGTAGATCAAAGCACAGATACCACTCACACCACCTGTGACGATGCCGTTTGATAGGATGAATGCATTGAAACTGAAGCCGTACAGTATTGTACCCACTATAATCATCACGTAATCCTGAATCGTGAAGTACAGTTTATTCTTCTTTGTTAAAATCATATCGTTGTCAGATTACAATATTTACAATTTTTCCCGGGACGACAATAATTTTACGCGGCGTTTTATCTTCGATCCATTTTGCGGAAAACTCATGAGCAAGGGCTTTCTGGCCGACTTCGTCGCGCGACATATCTGCCGGTACTTCCATATTAAAACGAGTTTTGCCATTGAAGGCTATGGCATATGTTACCATATTCTCCTTAAGGTACTCTTCGTTGTATACAGGCCATTGTGCATCGCAAACAGTTGTATCGTGTCCTAGTTTGTGCCACAATTCTTCAGCAATATGGGGAGCAAAGGGAGTCAGCGTGATGATCAGAGGCTCAATGATAGCCTTCTTGTTACATTTCAAAGCACTCAGTTCATTCAAGCAAATCATAAATGCACTGACAGATGTGTTGTATGAGAAATGTTCGATATCGAATGTTACTTTTTTAATCAGTTTGTGAAGAGACTTGAGTTCGGTTCCGGAAGGTTCTCCTTCAATCAGTTGCAGCTCGCCTGTGTTGGTGAAGCAGATACTCCACAGTTTCTTCAGAAAACGATGAACGCCATCGATACCGTTTGTATCCCACGGTTTAGACTGGTCGAGCGGGCCGAGGAACATTTCATACAGACGAAGCGTATCAGCACCATATTTCTCAACAATCATATCCGGATTGACTACATTAAACATCGACTTCGACATTTTTTCAATAGCCCAACCACAGATGTATTTGCCATTCTCTAGAACGAATTCTGCTGTCTTATATTCCGGATTCCAATTACGGAAGGCTTCAACATCCAACACATCGTTGCTGACAATATTTACATCCACATGCAATGGCGTTATTTCATATTTATCTTTCAGATTCAGAGAAACGAAAGTATTCGTACCATTGATACGATATACAAAGTTCGAACGTCCCTGTATCATCCCTTGATTAATCAGTTTCTTAAATGGTTCATTTTCACAGACGAAGCCTCTGTCGTAAAGAAATTTGTTCCAGAAGCGACTATAAATCAAATGGCCTGTAGCATGTTCAATGCCACCTATATACAAGTCTACATTACGCCAATACTCGTCAACTTGTTTATCAACCAACGCTTTGTTGTTATGTGGATCCATATAACGGAGATAGTATGCTGATGAACCGGCGAAACCGGGCATTGTACAAAGTTCGAGTGCAAAAACAGTTTTATTGTCAATTTTTGATACTTCTACGACTTCTTTCTTTTGTGTGTCCCAAGCCCATTTTGCAGCATGTCCGAGGGGAGGTTCTCCTGTTTCGGTAGGCAGAAACTTATCTACTTCGGGCAATTTCAGCGGGAGCTTGTCTTCTGGCAGCGGTTGAGGCATTCCATCGGCATCATAATAGATTGGGAATGGTTCGCCCCAATAGCGTTGGCGACTGAAAATGGCATCACGTAGACGGTAGTTTACTTTTACACGTCCCAGATGATGTGACTTAACAAACTCTTTTGTTGCAGCAATAGCTTCTTTTATTGTTAGTCCGTTGAGTGAAAGATCGCAGTATGGTATTGTATCTTTGCGCGGCGAATTGCAAACGATCCCTTCCTTGGCATCAAAGCTTTCTTCACTCACATCGCATCCTTCTATAAGCGGGATAATGGGTAAATTGAAATGTTTGGCGAAAGCATAATCTCGGCTGTCGTGTGCCGGTACAGCCATGATAGCTCCTGTTCCATAACCGGCCAGAACATAATCGCTGATCCAGATGGGAACTGCTTCTCCTGTAAATGGATTAATAGCATATGCACCGCTAAATACACCCGTTACTTGGCGATCAGCAATACGTTCACGTTCCGTTCGTTTCTTTGTACGATCCAAATACGCCTCAACAGTTTGTTTTTGCGCATCGGTAGTTACCTTCTCTACAAGTTCGCTTTCCGGCGCCAACACCATAAACGTGACACCGAACATTGTGTCGGCACGTGTTGTAAATATAGTAAATTCTAAATCATTGTCTTTTACCTTGAAGCGTATTTCTGCACCTTCGCTACGACCGATCCAGTTGCGTTGCGTCTCTTTCAACGATTCGCTCCAATCGATGACATCCAAACCATCCAGTAATCGTTGAGCATATGCTGAAACGCGAAGGCACCACTGCCGCATCACTTTCTGTTCTACCGGATAACCTCCGCGAGCCGATACGCCGTTGATTACTTCATCGTTAGCAAGAACTGTGCCCAGCTTTGCACACCAATTAACCATCGTTTCGCCACGATAGGCAATTCGATAATTCATCAATGTTTTTTGTTGTTCGACATGACTCATGGTGTTCCATTCTTCAGCTGTAAAGCTTAACTCTTCGCTGCAAGCAATGTTCAAGCCTTTTGTCCCTTGAGCAGCAAACATATCCATCAGTTCACTGATCGGACGAGCTTGTTTTTTATTGTTGCAATAATAACTGTTGAACATCTGGATGAATGCCCATTGTGTCCATTTATAATATTGCGGATCGCAAGTACGAACCTCACGACTCCAGTCATAGGAGAATCCGATTTTATCCATCTGCTCGCGATAACGGGCGATATTCTTTTTTGTTGTTACTTCCGGATGTTGACCTGTTTGAATAGCATATTGTTCGGCAGGCAAGCCATAGGAATCATAACCCATCGGATGCAGAACATTGAAACCCTGCAAGCGTTTGAATCGGGAATAAATATCAGAAGCGATGTATCCAAGAGGATGACCTACATGCAGTCCTGCTCCCGAAGGATATGGGAACATATCCAATACGTAATACTTCGGTTTGTCAGCGTCCATCTCAACCTTATACACCTGATTGGCAATCCAGTTCTCATGCCATCTTTTTTCAATTTCTCTGAAATTGTATTCCATCACTATATATTGTTTGTTTTATCTTTTTATAATCAAGCCGCAAAGTTAGTGAATTCTTTCATAATTACTCGCTTATCTGGCGAAATTGCTTCTAAAAAGCAGTGTGTCACTATTTTTGGAATAATCACCGGCGAAGAATAAGTATCATGTTGAATGTTGATTTTATACTGTGCGGTAACTGTTGGCGAAACAGCGAATAGGAGTGAAGCTGCCCCAGAATGTTTATTCCATGTCAATGTGTATTAGTTGTAATGTTTCATATTATTTGGAAACGAATATACGAGAGGAATTCATATATTTGCAATAATTTCATAAAAATCACAAGAATAGGAACCCGTGGCAGATGCAGAAATAAATCATTTAGGGCGATTAGTCTCTGAAGATAATCGCAAAGCTTTTAATATGCTTTTTGAAGTATATTACGATGAGGTGTTTCGTTTTGCCTATTATTTTTTGAAAGATAAAGAAGCCTGTCGCGATGTTGTTATGGATGTTTTCTTTTCTATCTGGCAATCACGCAAAAAACTGCGTGATATTACAAATATGGAAGCGTACCTTTATATTGTCACAAAGAATGCAGCTTCGCATTATCTGAGTAAGAATTCACATCGTGCCACTATTTCATTGGATGAAATTCCGGTGCAGATAGAAGATAGCGGAAGTGCTTCACCTGTTGACAAACTGACTAATCAAGAGATAGAATCAATACTTGCCAAAGTGATTGACGAGTTGCCTGAACGATGTAGAATGATCTTTCTTCTTGCCCGACAAAAAGGACTGAAAACAAAAGAAATAAGCGACGTTCTGTCAATAAGCGAAAGTACTGTTCGGGTGCAGATGAAAGTAGCAATTGAAAAAATTATTGCTAAACTCCGGCCGTATTTTCCGGATCTGACATTGACGATTCTTTTTACTTTGTTCTTTGGCAACTAATGCTTCTATTTCTTTATTGCCTATTTGATGAAATCAGTTTTTGGAAATTTGATGATTTTATTTTGTTCGCTTTTGAATAATCCAGATGCATCATTTCCAGGCAAATCGTTATCCAGATCACAGCGCAAGGCCAGGCTTTGAGCACAAAAGGTGTGATGAACCCCTTTCGGATAGGCGGCGGAACCAGTTCGGTTGTGGACAGTCCTACAACAATCAGAGTAGTTATTAGTAGGAAAAAGTTATAATTACGGTTAGGTGACGGACTGCATACGTACCATATAGCCGTCCCTATCATGGCTGAAATATATCCGCTGGCTTCCGAGCCCGTGCTGAAAAGAACGACGAACAAAAGTACATTGGCAAGTAAAGAGAGACGGAAGCGGAGATATTTGTACTGAGAATGTCGGCTGTAAGGAATTGAGAATAGCAATATTCCTGGCAGAATCAGCCATAGATCGCTGTAATGTCCATTGCCGCTTATTTTTCTCACAATGCCCAGAAGCGAGATGTTTTGTGATTCGGCGAACATGTTCAGTTGGTTTTTTATTGGCAGCCGTTCGAACCATTCCATGTATTGGCTTAGTATGTAATCGCCTCCGGGAGCAATGAGCAACGGCAATCCCAAAAGCAGGACAAACCAGAATATGCACGAAAGAATCAGTTTTCTTTTATGTTTTGAAAAGAAAAAGAATGCCAGTCCTACAATCGGATATATCTTGATCAGCGTTCCCAAGAGTATGAAGAAAGCAGCCCAGAAATCTTTCTCTTTTTCAATCATGACAAATGATAGAATGATGAAGGCAGCAACTGAAATATTGAACTGTTGTACACCTTGAGCCGTCATCAGTTCACAAAGAGAGAACCAGCCAATAATAATCTTTCGTTGTGAAGATAGAGGCAACTGTTTGATGGCATAAAACAGAAACAACGTGTTTGCCAAAACCCAGGCAATCATTCCAAGCCATTCAGGCATCAGCGAGAACGGTGCAATAACGAAAGCAAAAAGAGGTCCGTAATGATTGAGGTCATAATATTCTGCCGGGTACTCAATATATAGGTGCTGACCGTTGACAACGTGCGGAAAAACATATTCGAATATCTTGTAATTGTTATATTTCCCCATTAACAGTTTGACAATGGCGTACACCAGACCGGAAGTCATCCACACATAAAATAACGTTCGTCCTTTATTAAAAGGCGCACGTCGGGAAAGCGACACAAAAATATTATTCATTCACTGCTCAATTTTATGATACGTTTTTTCGGTACCGTTTGTAGGTATTCTCTCCGATGCGCATATTCTCTTATATATAATCCAAAAGGATTATAACATCACTCTCATTTCGACCGCAAAGATAGGTATTTATTAGAACATGTAATATAAGCTGGCTGATAAACTGTGATAATGTGAGTTCCAATGATTCTTCATGGATTTATTCCACTGATAATCCTTTTCTGTAGGATCTACCATGAATTTGAAGTAGCATTTCTCTACATAATATTTATATTTCAGTTCTGCTTTTATATGTCTGAATCTTATATTAATGCCGGCTTGTGGAGTAATAGAATAATAACGGCGTCTATCAGTTATGTCTTCATAAGCCAACTTTTCTTTATACAAATAATTAAGTCTCTCCTTTTCTTGATCTTGTAAATAGCTTAATCCCATTCCCAAAAACAGATTAATCAATCGATCATGGACGAAGATGTAGTTATATCCTGCTTCTAAACCCCAAAGTCTTTTATATTTCTCATTATATACAGGATTGGTCTTACTCAATTCAGCTATATTTTTTTCGTTGATATTGTTTATGTATAATGGAATATCCATGTATAATAGATGCCTGTTTGACAGATTGTACTGTAAGTCCATTTCAAAAGGTTTTATTTCATTGTTTCCATTTTTGAATTTATAACCAAATCCTATACTGAAACGATACTCTTTCACAGGAGAACTTGGGGTTAGTTCATCAAAAGAACTTTGTGCCAGCATTGTAGTTGGCGCAAATAAACAAGCTGCTAAAATAGATAATAAAATAACTCTCTGCATATTTTGTTGATTTTATGTTTATTCTTTGTATTATCAAATACTTCACTCAAAGAGAAATAATTTGTTCCATCTTTTGATGAGAAGTTATCATCGGTTTAGCCTTAGTTATTGTTTTAAATCTGCAAGTTCTACATTCAAAAGTGTAAAAACTTGCAGATTTATCAAAAAATTTGTGTTGTTTTATTGTTGTTTATTAGTGCATAAGTGTTTTATTAAGAGGCGACTATTTAGAGTAAATGAAATCTATTCGTTCAAAGTAAATAGGCATGTATACCGATAGCTGATACAGACTTCCATGCGTGAAAGGCACAATCATACTGACAGAAGAACTGTCTCCTACGAACTTTAAAGCACTGGCTAGTCCTTCGCTTAGGAAGTATTTGTCGGAGTTGTAAGTGCCTCCGTTGTCTATATATTTGAATTTTATTGGCCATTTAGTCCATTCTTTATCCGGTTGAAATCCATCGAAACTCCGTGTTGAATCTTTATATAGAATAACACCTTTGGCGATACAAGTAATTTCAGTTCCTAATGCGGTTTGTTTCCCTTTTCCTGAATTAGTAACATGAAGATATGATCCATTGTCGAGTAGGATAAATTCACTGTCCTTAAAGATCCCATTTTTGGGATACTCTTTTATTACTTTGAAGCCATGTTTGTCCATAAAGTTATTAATGACTTCTTGTTCGGTCGCTCTAACTTCTTCGTAAGTAACTACCTCTTTCTGACATGAAGCAAATAATGTACATATACAGATTCCGATTAGTAATATAATTTTTTTTTCGTTTGTCATGATTATAGTATTTCTATTGGGTATGAAACATGTAATGTTAATATTGCTTTTGTGCCATGGTGATTTATGATGATGTCTCTTTCAACGGGCATTTTATTAATTCCATCAATGGATTTTCTAGCATAAAAATAGTTGTGAGGAGAGAACCCAAAACATTCAACAATTGATCTTGCGTATAGATCAATTCCTGCTCCCTTATCTAGCCTAGCTTCTGATCCTGAATTGTGATTGTACCATACTCCCATAAAGTTCTTTTTTCTGAAACATACTTCGACTTTTACGACTGGGATTAAATTATCTTTTGTATTGTGGCAATTAACCCAAACTTTGTTTTTTCCATTTTTTTCTTCAGAAATACCATTTACACCAGATGTTGCTTTAAGAATATTTGTTTGCGGAGGAGTAAGCCCCAGTTTTCTTAATTGAGAATACGAGGTTATGTCTTTAAGTGAAGTGATTTCCCCATTTATAATAACATTTCCATCCTTGTCTGCAATTTTTGATAGATTTTCATCACTTATAGGAAGATATGCAGAGTAATCATCTCCTTCTTCTGGAAAATATAAGGAAGAAAATTTAGATTTGAATTCTTCGTATCCATCTTTTTTTTCATAATAATAATCGGCTTCATTCATCGCTTCAATATATGTGTCATATAGAGAGGTAAATCCAGCTTCCTTTAGAGCGAGAACTTGGTTTATATTTGTATTACTGTATGCGTCTTTCATTATTCTATTTGTTATTATAGGTATTGTAGATATCTTTTTTGATAAATCAATCATTTGCTCTTTGCTACTAAAAGATAAAGTTCCATTTTTGTTTTCAAAGCTTATGTTACATAGGCATATTTGTTTACTATTTGAATTTTCTTTGTTTAATAATTCTGTATTTTCTTCATTTGAGCATGAAGAAATAAGAAGCAGCAATGCAGGAACTGCAATTTTTTTTAATAGATTCATAATTTTTTGTATGTAGTTAATAAAAATGATTTGTATTGCTAGATTTTTATAAGTTTAAACTATTCTCTTTGATCAATATTAGTTCTTATCTGTAGAGATTTTATTTGTTTCAAAGTAATATGGAGAGTTATTTTATATCTTGCAGATTTCTGTATATTGTTACCATTCGTTATAACTTCAATTGATCTGGTATGTTTGTCAGTCCCAGTAATAAGGTAAACATTTTTTTTAGCAAAACACGGTAATATTGTAATTACAAAGAGTATAATGATAATTAATGTTTTCTTTTTCATTCTGATTATTTTAGATTTTGTTCAAAAGTAGTCTTGCTTATTAGTAAATCTATTAAAAAGGTATTTTTTCTGTAGGACAAAGTGTTTCTTATCTTCTTTACTATATCGCTGATATATATTTCGTTATGATTTCAGTCTAGAGGACTGAAATAAATCTAATGGACAGAACGTTATCTAAATAGTTGATTTTTAATGATATTATACGCATTCTATATTTTACTGTTTTTTGAATCTGTATTTAAGGCCTGGTGATCCTTTTTTAGGAATTCAAGGAGTGTGGTATGACTATTGTCGATGCCTAATTTCTGTCGTAGACGGAAACGACGTTTGTTTGCCGAGTCCGTATTAATCTCTAGTAAGATTGCTTCTTCATCCGATTTGAGGTCAAAAAAAGCAAGGTAGCATGTTTCTATTTCTGTTTTGGTAAATTTAAATGATTCATCTTCCAATAAAAGGGGAAAATGATGGAATGTATTATCAATAAGGCTTTGAATTTCGTCCCAATCTTTCGCAGACAAGGCATGTTCGCCGTTTGGAAATCTGGAGATAAGCTTTTTTATTTTTTTAGAGATAGTGGAATCTTGTATTTTTTCGATTTTAATATCTTCAACGTCTTGTCTTGCTTTTTCAATTTCTTCCAGAAGAAATGATGCTAGAGCCTGATCGGGTGAAGACTCTTCTTCCTTCAACCGGTTTTCTTTCATTTTTCTGAGAAGTTGATTCAATTTCTTTTCTTTATCTTCAAGAAGACATTGCTGCTCATTAATCTTTTGTATGCGTTTTTTGTCTTTATGTTGAAAATAGAGCCATACCGCCAGTGCAAGGATGATGCTTATTGAGAAACAAACGATGAAGAAAAGATTCCTCACTTTCAATCTTTCATTATCGTTAACCAAAAGGACATGGGTATATTGTCTTTCGGCATTAGCTACATTAATTTCATTTTCTTCGTCATATAAGGAATCAAGTAGATTGTCGCTTTGGACTAAGTATTCAAATGCTTTTTCGGAATTATGATCTGCTTTTTCTATGTTTGAAAGGAGCATGAATCTACTTGCCGGCAAATATTGATTTTCGGATTTTCTATCTGCTTTAGCTGCATAAAAGCGGGCTGAGTCTAGATTTCCCAATTTCAGATAAAGCTGTCCGACCGCTATACTATTTGCGGCAATATCGGTTGTGTCCAGTTGCATTGCAAGGAATAGATAATATTTAGCACTGTCTAGTTCATTAGCTTGGCAATATGTATTTCCTAAACAGCTTGCTACAGACAACATACCTTTGCTATCATTTAGTGCTGTAGTTAATTGATTTGCTTTTTTCAATAAGCTGATGGCTACATTAATGGAATCTTTCAGAGCCCAAGGTTTGGCTAAATCTCGAAAGGAGAGGGCATAACTTCTTTTGTTTCCGGCTTTCAGAAAACATTCTGTTGCTTTCTTCCGGATCCTGATCTCTTCGTTTGCCTGTAAAGTATGTTGATATAAGTCACCGAAGTAGCTGTACAGATATCCGGCAGCGTTATAGGCTTTTGCCTTAGTTGCCGTATGAATGCTTCGGTAAAAATCTTTATGGCGTCGTTATATTTCTTGTTTTCCGTATATGCGCGAGCCAGATAAAGTCCGGTCCACGCCTGGTTTTCGTGGCTCCCATGTCGTTTTTGCCAATTATAAGCTTTCTCAAGAATGAATGGAGCAGGCATTTTCTCGTTGGTTTTGTCTGCTGCTTTTCCGGCGAGGAGTGACCATCTGGCTAATAATCGTTTATTCATCAGGTCTGGCGCTTGTATGTTACGAAGTAGTATATAAGCACTGTCCGGATGGCTTTCGATAAGATTTTCTGCCCGGTCAATTATTTGTCGCTGCTCTTTATATTTGTTGCATCCTGTAAAAGTAAGGATTAACAATAGTATTACGGTTTGTGTGTATTTCATTTTCTTCACTCTCAAAGTTGATACGAAGATATGAAATGTTTTCCTAATGTTTAGTATTGGCAAGGAAAAGTTTTATAAGCTTGTTCCTTGTTAAGGCATCATATCAGAGGCCTGCGAATGGACTTTCGAATCAGAAGAAATAGTACAGACTTAATGACAGACTGCTGTAATAATACAATTTCCCTTTGTGTAGTATATTGGTTCTGTCTTCGATTCTGTAGTCCTCGTTTTTGTGTTTTCTATTGTATATAACTTCATCGTTCTGCGTGATATGCAGATTGCTGTTCTTAACCGCTGAGGCATATAGCTTGTATTTCATCTCCACTTCCCAGCACTTATATTTGCATTGAATGCCCGTTTGGGGGATGATGGAATAGATATTGTTATTGTATTTGTACTGACTGTTTTCTTCTTCCTTCGGGAAAGTGCCTCCGATGTTTTTCCAGTCTTGTGTAATCTTTTGTTTCATGTATTCTGTCCCCAAGCCGATGAAACCATGAAAACATTTGTAGATATGATGGTTATAATTGTATCCGAGTCCTATACCGAGTATCTTGTTTCTGTCGGTCATCTGAAGAAGACATGGCTGATCGACCAATACTGTTTCCTTGCTGTAATCCTGCTTGGAAGAAGCGATAGGAATATTCATGTAGATATGGTTGTGATTGTCAAGTCTGTATCTGAAATCTATTTCAAGCGGATGGAGTTTGTACCGTTGAAAGAACATTCCATCCTGCTTTAATAGATTAAGAACATTGTATCCTACACCAACGCCAAAACGTCCGTCAGCATTCCATTTCGAAGCATTTGCCTGCTCTTGCGAGTGGAGTGTTATTAAAAAATTGATCGAAAGGAATAATATAATGTAATAGATAGTTTTCTTCATGTCCGTTCTGAAGTAATAGTTTATATATTAAACGCGTCTATTTTTTTACAATCCTCTAGTTTTAAGAGGAGTTGTACTTATTTGAAATAATTTGAGTTCTATGATTATTCATAATGCTATTGTCTATTAATTATTACCATCTATCCATGTGTAATATAGTTTTAATTGACTATAATGAAAAGGATACCATTTCTTGCAATCAGGAAATACTTGTCCTAAATAATTTGAAATTGGGTAATAAGCGGCTGTACTAAATGTCCACTGTCCACTATTTTCATCTATTTTCTTTTGTATTGCGTTCTGAACAATTTTTTGTGATATTGTTCCAAAAGTAGCATATCCGGTATTTTGCCCAACATGTCCATTTACCCATTGACCATAACCATAACTAACGGTAATACTCAATGTCCATACATCTGATAACCATGATCCTTGTAATGTTTTAATGTCTAAGAAAGAAAGTCCTCTTCTATGACTTAAGACTGCATTTGCGGGTATAACTTCTTCAACAACCGATTTTGTATAAATGTTATTTCCCTGAATTGGTTTGATCTTTACTGGAATATTAAAGACTGAATCTTTAGAGTTCTTTATGAGATTTTCAACTTTGGCTGGTGATTCAATGCTAACCTCATAAGTTATTTCCTTTTTGCTAACATTACTAGTTATTGTTTCTGTTTCATCATTACATGATGTTAGTAGTAAAACAGTACAACTTACTGCTAATAAAATCTTTTTCATACTTATTTATTATTAATTGATATTTATGTCCATTTATAGATTCCCATACATTGTATAACTCCCATTTGTTATGGTTAATGTGTCTTCATAATCTATTGTTTTATATAGATTTATTAAAAATGAAGAGTTTTCTGTTGCGATTATCTTTTGGCTATATATAATTTCACCATTCCCATTTGTTACATAGATATTTATTTCACCTAAGAATGAGGAGAAATTGAGCAATATATCTTTGTTATTATCTTCAATCCATGCTTGGATTGGAGGGTTGTCAGATATTGACCTTGTTGAGGGAGATCCCCATTTCGCTTCAATATCTATTTTCTTTTTTGCAAAACAAGATAATACAGTAAATATTGATAAGATGATGATAAGTAATGTTTTATTTTTCATATTGAATTTTTTTAATTTGATGCAAAAGTAGTTTCCTTTTTATTTCTGTCTTAGAAAAGGTCGTTTTTCAATAGGACAAACCATTTCTTGTTGTTTTTATATGTTATTTATAATCAATGAGTTATTACAGTAGTGAATGACAATGAATAGAATCTATTGGACAAAGGTTTTTATAATTAATTGATTCTTTGCCTATTACTGCCATCCCCTGAACAGTCTTCCTTTGAGTTCTTATTTTGAGCGTTGTTGTTCCTTTTTGAGGTAATCGAAGAGAGTGATACCACTGTTTTCGATACCTAATTTCTGTCTTAGTCGGAAACGACGTTTGTTGACAGTATCTATATTGATGTCTAACAAGACGGCTTCTTCATCAGGTTTAAGGTTAAAGAAGGAGATGTAGCATGTCATTATTTCCGTAGGGGTGAATTTAAACTCTTCATCTTCTAATAACAGAGGTAAATATGTAAATGTATTATCAATCAGGTTGTGAATATTCTTCCAGTCTTTTTCGGACAGTACATGTTCGTCCTTTGGAAAGCGAGAGAGGAGTTTCTTGATCCGGTCAGAGATAGGAGCTTTTTGTATCTTTTCGATTCTCAGGTTCTCTACTATTTGTTTTGTTTCTTCTATTTCTTCCATAAGATGGTTGATGAGGGTAGGATCGGAAGGTGTTTCTTTTTCTTTTTGCTGACTTTCTTTGAGCCTACGGAGTAACTGGTTCAGTTTATTCTCTTGTTCTCCGAGGAGTTGCTGCTGTTCATTGATTTTTTGAATACGTTTTTTATCCTTGTTTTGGAAATAGAGCCATATAGATAGAGCGATAATTATACTTATTGAGAAGCAGACGATGAAGAAAAGGTTCCTTACCTTCAGCTTTTCATTATCATTGACTAAGAGTACGTGATTATATTGCCTTTCAGCATTAGCCACATTTATCTCATTCTCTTCATCATATAGTGAATCAACAAAATCATTGTATTCTTCTATATATTCGAGTGCTTTTTCGGGGTTATGAGCAGTTTTTTCAATTTTTGATAGTAGCGAAAGTCTACCTGCTGGCGAAAACTGATTTACTGATTTCTTATTTGCTTTGAAGGCACAATAACGCGCAGAATCTAGATTTCCTTCGTTTAAGTAGATTTCTCCTAAAGCAATATAACATGGAGCAATATCTGATGTATCTAATTCCATTGCTTTATATAAATAGTATCTTGCACTATCATATTTTCCTATCAAGGAGTAACTTGTCCCTAAACAGTTCGCTAAAGATTCCATCCCTAAGCTGTCATTTAGCGAGGTTATATATTGGTTTGCTTTTTTCAATAGACTGATAGATTTGTTTATAGAATCTTTTAATACCCAAGGTCTAGCCAAATCTCGGAAAGAGAGCGCGTAACTTCTTTTATTTCCGGCTTTCAGAAAACATTCGGTTGCCTTTTCACGGATTCTAATCTCTTCGTCCTCCTGCAATGTATGTTGATATAAATCGCCGAAGTAGCTGTATAGATATCCGGCAGCGTTATAGGTTTTTGCCTTGGTTGCCGTATGAATAGCTTCGGTAAAAATCTTTGTGGCGTCGTTATATTTCTTGTTTTCCGTATATGCGCGAGCCAGATATAGTCCGGTCCATGCCTGGTTTTCGTGGCTCCCATGTCGTTTTTGCCAATTATATGCTTTCTCAAGAATGAATGGAGCAGGCATTTTCTCGTTGTTTTTGTCTGCTGCTTTTCCAGCCAGAAGTGCCCAACGCGCCAGCAATCGTCCGCTCATCAAATCGGGGGCTTT
This sequence comes from Parabacteroides sp., assembly GCA_028707405.1. Taxonomy (GTDB): domain Bacteria; phylum Bacteroidota; class Bacteroidia; order Bacteroidales; family Tannerellaceae; genus Parabacteroides. The sequence continues at coordinate 39,120 of JAQWBH010000009.1, forward strand.
AATGGTTTTAAGCAATGAATAAGCACTGTCCGGATGGCTTTCGATAAGATTTTCTGCCCGGTCAATTATTTGTCGCTGCTCTTTATATTTGTTGCATCCTGTAAAAGTAAGGATTAACAATAGTATTACGGTTTGTGTGTATTTC
>JAQWBH010000163.1 GCA_028707405.1 Parabacteroides sp.
GGATGTTCTTCTACGGCTAAACGTATTCCGGCTTGCGTACGTGTGATGTTTTTTCCGTCAGCAAGTGTAACTGCACGTTCGTCGTGAAGGTAGCATTTGACTTCTACTCCCAAACGCCGGAGAGCTCCTTTGCGAATGCCGGCAGCAGCCATGGTAACGTCGGTGATGATAGTTTTTATCTCCCCGTTGCTTACTTTTTCGTATAACTGGCTTACGGCATTATCGTCGATCTTTAGCAAATCCTCCATTTCAAAATCAGCTGTTGTATGAATGGCATGCAGCAGCGCCCATTTCTTGTCAAGGGCTATCTCCGGATGCTTAAGTTCCTTTTCGATGGTCCGGAAACTATGGATCATGATGTCTTGGCCTACGCTTAGTTCGGTATCCTCCTCTTCCTGATAATATCCTCGTGGCGTGATGAGGTTGTTCTCAGAGATATAGGATTGTGAGTTTCCAATAATGATGACTGTGAACATGTCAACCTGTTCCGGATCGAATAATTTCAGTGTTGTAACAGTGACCGTTTGTTCTTTACGTCCGGCCTGATGTACGTAACCTACAGGTGTTTCCTCAGAGCGCTCCTGAAGGAATATTTCCTTCAGTCTATAGAGTTGCCAGTATCGTTCTTCGCTTTTCGGATTGTAAACCGCAGTAACGAAGTCAGCTTGTGCGGCAGCCAAAATACGTTTTTCAATACAGTTCCACGGTGTCATCAGATCCGACAAAGAAATAACGCAGAAATCATGCCCTATTGGTGCCCCTAATAGTGAAGCCGCTTTTTGAAAGGCACTGATGCCGGGGATGACCTTTATCTCGACGCTGCTTTTGCGTTCTCGCTTCATCTCATAGATCAACGGGACCATGCCGTATATACCGGCATCGCCCGAACTAATCACACATACGGATTTACCTTGCTCGGCCAGATTAAAGGCTTGCTCGGCACGTGCTTTTTCACGTTTCATCCCAGTGTCTATATATTCAATTCCGGAAGGAAGAAAGGGGGTAATGAATTGAAAATAATAACGGTATCCAACGATGACGTTGCATTCCTTTATCGCTTCCAATGCAGCTGGCGTTATATCAAGTGGCGAACCTGGACCAATGCCGACTACGGTTATATTTGCTATCTTCATAATCTCTATTTTATTGTTGTTTGTCAAAGATATGAAAGATTCGTTTTATTATTCTTATCATGTATTTAATGCCTAATATAATTCCTGTGAATGATAGGGTAGTACCACCTAATAATAGGATCCATATAACGATAGTCCACACTATATGGTTTGATACGAGCCATTTGATATTCAAACTATGCAATCCCTGATACATCCAGAATCCACAGCGGCTGTGCGTATTGAAATTACGTATAGAACCTGTTTGCGGATTGATGTAATAACAGGAGTGATCGATGTCATTGACCCTGATTTTCCAGACAGGCAGAGGTTGATGTCGTTTTTTGTTTTTTGTATAGTATGTATCATAGTCTGTAAGTTCTGAAATCTGTAAAATAGGTTTATGATTTATGAATTTTACAGCTTCAATAGCTTGTTCTTTCGTCAGATTGAGCGACTTTATCTTTTTTGATGAGGCATCTATAGTCATTTTTGTCGTGCCACATTCAATTTTATAGATAGGAATATGTAAAAAATGATCCCATTCGATGGAGGTAATGGTTCCATTGTTGGCTTTTATCAAATCTCTGTAATCAATTTGATAGCTTTCGAGTGTGGGAGGATCTTTCTCCATGAGTTTCTTGATATTATGTTTGACGTGCTCTCTGCCAATCCATTGCGGTGTATCGGTCAGCGACATCATTCCACTGAATGCCCATGTTAAAGCGAACAAACCGAAAAAAAGCCCCATAATATGATGCCAGTAGTACCATTTTTTTTTGTAGGGAGAGAGTATTAAGTTCTTTTTGCGGGATTTGGCGCAGGTATATATGCCAACATATAAACCATTTATGACCATAATCGAGCCTATACCCGCTAACCAGCGAATAACCTTTTTCCAAAGATCTACATCTTGTCTTAATTTCGTAAAGTAGACCCAGTGAGGGATGGCGCCGACCCAAGCCCATATACGTTCGGAACGATTTGTACATTGTAAGATCTCCCCACTGTGTGAGGATACATAAACTTGCGTCAAAGCTTTGTCTGCAAAATGGAATTTGTAGATGGGAAGGTCTTCTCGTAGCCGTCCATAGGGAATCCACTGTTCCAGATCATATAATGTATCAATTTTTGTAATAGATGCACTACACCATTGCGATGCAGCTTTACAAATGTATGAACTGTCAATAGTAGCCAGTTGTTGTGTACTGTCTGCTGGGAACTTAATCGTATCTCTTCTTGCAATAATAGTAAAAATAGTTTGTCCAATGTTATTACTCAAACGAATTTGTTTTATGTTTGAATTTGGTGGAAGGTGTTTCTCTATCGATTCGATAGAAGGCAAGTTTGCGGGCAATGGTTCTTGCTTCACCATTTTTTCATCATGGTTAGCCGAAGGAAACTGATGATAAATCATCACAATCCCTGTAACAAACCAGATAAAAAACAGGGTACTGAGCAAAGTACCCAGTATCCTGTGAAGTATAAACATAAACTTTGTCAACATATATTGTGTGTATTATAAGGAATATGTGACCGTGGCTAAAAAATTCCGAGGCATACTTGGAACATATTGATTACCTAAGGCCTGATTAAAATATTCTTTGTTAAAGAGATTATTGATATTCAGTCTTAAGCCTATGTTATTTTTAAGTTTGTATGAAATACCTGCATCGGTAAGCCAATATGCATCAAATGCCGTTGTGTTGGTGGAGTTTCGATAAACTTTGTCCTGATAAGTCATGTCGAAATTAACGCCTAAGTTTTTTAATATACCATTAGTTACGATATAGTCGCCATATATATATAGGGTGTTCTTGGGAATATATTGAAACTGACGTCCTTTTGTGACATCATTGCTCATATAACTGTTGCTGGCCATTTCACGTATTTGTGCATCAGTATATGCATAGCCTGCCGACAAAGATAATCCGTTAATTGGGCGATAGGTAATGTCTATGTCAAATCCTCTGGAATCCATACGACCTACTTGTCCAATTACGTTTTTGTCTATTGTTTGGTTGTTAATAACATCCCCTTTGCTGGCGAGGGTACGAGTGATATTGTATTTATTGATGTAGAATACACTAGCGGTTGCTTGAAGTTTATCTGTTAAATCATATCGGGAGCCTATTTCTAATTGAGAACCTTTTTCCGGTTTAAAAACTTCTTCGCCTCCCTTAGGATAAAATTCATTTCCATTTTTGTCAATGTAGCGTGTGTCTTCGCTGAAAAATGTACGATTAGGTTTGAAATAGGTCCCAAAAGAACCATATATGGACCAGGTTCTGATCGGAAGATATACAACGCCGACACGACCGGTAAAAGCACTGGTTTTAACTTTGCTGAATGAATCTTCTTCAGGATTTTCATATTTGCGAGCACCATTAATGGTTGGTACATTTGCTGCACGTTTAAAATTGTACAGATCATAACGGCCAGCAAACAAGGCTTTAAATTTTTCATTAAATTCAACCAAATCTTGTAGGTAAAATCCGTGCATATAGGTACGTTGTACAGTGACTTTGCTGAATTTTGAATCCATCCAGCCAATGCTATGAGGGTGGTAAACGCTTCCGTGCCCTGTGAGTCCTGGACCGGTAACATCAACGCCTAGGTTATAACCACTATAAGTATCACGAATCAGAGCAATGAAGGAATAACCTCCCATATAATTGTGCGTTATATTGCCTGTCTTGAATTTTCCATTCAACTCAAGTTGATTATTATATGTATGTGCAATATGGGAAAAACGTAAAGGAAAGTCATAATAAAGAGAATCCAGACAGATGTATGTTTTTTTTGTGCCGGATGTATAATAATAGTCGTAAATAGGATTTGAGCTTGTCAAATAGGTAAGACCTTCGGTTCCGAAATAGTCTATATCGTCGTAGGCATAAGAAACTTTGTCCGTCAGTTTGGTTGCCTCGTTAAAGGTATGTTTCCATTGTGCAGAAGCATTGAAGCTACGGTTGTACATAAAATCGGATTCGCTGTTATAGCGTGCTTTTCTGTCAAGTCCGGGCAATAAATCTCCATTACTCAGATATTTGGAGTTATCTGTTACCTTATAGATGTCGGCTGTCATAATATCCGGGAGACCTATTTCTGTTGAATAATAATCATGATTGCCGGCAACGCGAAAATCTACTTCATCGGCGTTTGTTAGCTTACCGCCGATAGCTAAATATCCGGATAAACGCTTCGTCGCGTTGTCGCGCCAGCCGTCGTTGTTTTGATAATGAAAATTGGCCAGATAATTTAGTGGACCCCCCAGTTTCCCTCCAAAATCGATTGTCGTAAGCACATTGTAATAGCTGCCATATGAAACGGACGCGTCAACTTTTTGTTTGCTTGAAGGCGCTTTTCGAACAATATTCAATACGCCGCCTACAGCTGACTGTCCATATAACACGGAAGCCGGACCTTTTAATAGTTCGATGCTTTGTATTGACGACAAATCCATGAAGGGATAGGAATTATCAATTGAGGAACGTTCGTCGCGGATGCCATCGACCATAACAATCGAATGGTCAAAACCTCGAATGGATAGTTGCTGGAATGCACCATAAGAAGTTTGGTATCTGACGCCAGGCAAGAAACGAACAGCCTCCTGAATGTTTTGAATGCCTCTGTTTATCAATACTTGTGACGGTAAAGTGTTTGTAGTTATCGGCAAATATGCTGTGGGAACAGCTATTTTTGTCACATTAATATTTTTTTTCTGTTGAGCAATGATCTCAATCTCGTTGATATTAAAAACAGTGTCTTGAAAATTTGTGTAATTTTTCTTTTCTTGAGCTGTTGCAATTGTTGAAGAAGTGATGGTTGCGACGGCAATAATTGTAAATAATAATTTATTCATTATATAGGATGTTTATTGTTTTTCTTTCCCAGCCGCATATTCGGCTTTCTTTTGTTCAATATCTAGAGGCTTATTTGCCTTGATAAACTTTAGGTGATTGATATATATGTTTTGTATATCCGGATTTTCTCCCAGTCCTTTTATCAGTGTTGTTACTTTAAAATTATCTTTTTCGAGGGCTTGCCTCCATTTGATGGCCATATCATTGTGAGCATGTTCGCCGGCAACGAACATAAATGGAATCAATGTGACTTCCGTTTGTTTGTCTTTATGCAGTTTGTTTAGCATATCTTGAAACGACGGGTATCCTTCAACTGTCCCTACGTAGACGTTGCTGTAATTTTTCGCTTTAAGCATATAATCAAGCATTGTATAGGATGCTGTTATAGGTTTATAGGTTCCATGACCCATTAATACAGTTGCACCTTTAATTGAGAAGTCTTTAGACAACGCTTGTATAACCTGTGCGAAGTCATCTGTACTATATAATAAGGGTCTTCCTAAACGAATTTCTTTGAATAGTGGGCTGACATTGCTGATTTCTTTTTGAAGCGATTCCATTTCAACGCCATCTAGCAGTTCTGTCGGTTGAACAAGAATATGCGTGTAACCCTCTTTGTTTAGTTGTTTTAGCATTTCTTCCGGTGTCTGTTTGATTATTCCTCTTTCTTTTAATCGGCGTATTATTATGCGTGAAGTATATGCTTCTCGGACTTCAATTGTAGGAAATGTTTCCCTCGTTTTTTGATTAATGGCATCAATGGTCAGAGTACGGGTATTATCATGTGTTGTTCCGAAATGAACCATTAGAATAGCCAGTTTGTCCGAAGGTTTCATCTCTTGTTGTATATCCATAGCCCGGAAGTTCCCTTCCTGGGCTTGGATAAACATACAACAAATGAAAATGTATAATACAATGAGTAAGGATTTTTTCATCTTATTTTTATTCTGATTCAGGATACATCGGTGCATTATTCATTGCATTTTTCATGTGACTGATCCAAATGTCTACAATGTCTGAATAATCGCCTAATCCTTTAAGAATGCAATTGTCGAGTGGGCAAGTATAACCTGATTTTGTCATTTCTGCACGCCAGCTGCCATCTTTAGCTGTTGTTCCGGTTCCACCTTTCATATCGTTGTTTGCATGATCGCCGGCAATAGACATGAGTGGGTGTAGTTCAACATTTCCTGAAGTGTATTTGGCCATTTGCATTCTCTCGATGACATTGTCGACGTAATTTCCTTCCATGTCAACGGTTCCTACATAATAGTTTTTATTTATGTTTTGTAAAGCCGTTTCAAGTTGTGTATAGCGGATATTCCCGTTTCCATAGTTATAACTCTCAGGGTTTCCATGCCCCATAAGAGCTACAACACCTTTAGTGACAGAAGAGGAAAAGTGATTGTTTAATGCTTTTGCTAAAGTGGTGACATCATCTTCTTCAGCCATTAACGGACCGCCTACATATACTTTGACAGTAGAACGATAGTTTTCAGGAAGATCTGTATCATTATGAAAGTCTTTCACATACGTGTCGCGCATACGCAGAAATTCTTCTCCGGGTATGCAGTGTAATGATTGAACGCATACGGTTGAATATTGTGCTGAACCGATAGCTTTCAACCAATAGGAAGGTGCATAATAGTTTACTGGGTCTGTATTTTCACCTGCGGCGCAGCGTGAGATACATATAGAAGAGGTAAATGCCAAATAAATATCAGCATCCGGAAAGGCTTTTGCAAATTGTTCCTGAACAGACTTGTACGTTTGATGAGGAGCCTCCCAAGTACTTCCAAAAGTAACCAGTAGTAATGCCGTATTATGTCCGGACTTGCCCTTCGTTTGATCTACTGTTTCCTGTACGGCATTTAAAGCCTTGTCGTAATTAGACTCTTTGGTATCATCGTCTTTAGAACAAGCACTAAATGCAAATGTGATGATTGTTGCTATCGCAGCAATCATCAATAAATTAATCTTTTTCATCTTCATTACTAATTTTAAATGTATTATTTTTATTATTCTTAGTCATTTTCCCTTGTTTGAATCGGATAAGCAGTGAAACATAAATAGTTCGCCCGGGAGTTGTTGTGCCGTAATTGAGTCCGTGAGGTGTTGTTTCGTGATAATTGAACAAATTATCGATGCCGGCATTCAATACATAGTTATATTTGTTTTTGTTGAAATAGTGAGCTGTATTGATTCTCCAAATCTGATAGGCTTTACCATTGCCGTTAATCTGATAATATCTTTTGCTTTGTGCACGACCGTATAGAGATATATCCATATTATACAACTTGTTCCACTGATGTCTCCAACTACCAAATAGAGTAGCACGGTGATGCGCCATTCCGTCGATATTTATTTTTTCCAGATATTGGTTGCCAAAACGATCTTCATTCAGAACATGCGAACGGGTATCTAAACAGCTATAACTACCGCCGATTGTTACATGGGTGTTTATCTTGTATTGGAAGGTAAAATCAGTACCGTAAGTTTTGGCGTCTTCCATATTCTGATACATGCGAACTTTTACCGGATCATAACTTACGATTTTCTCCTGACTATATGCTGAAAGTTGATTGTATTCTGTGTTTTTTATTGTGGTTAAGGCAATCATGTTGTCTACCACATTGTAATAGCCTGTCACACTAATGGATAGTGCGTCAATGTTGTATTCCCCTCCTATAGAATAGTAGTTCGACGATTGAGGTTTCAATTGATTATTTCCAAGATAGAGATAAACGCCGCTCATATCTCGTACATAACAATAGTGGAGTTCTTTTAGCGTTGGCGTTTTGAATCCGCTAGAAAATGTGGCACGAAGATTAAAGTCGTTTATTTTGTATAAAGCCGATATCTTAGGTGTAACACGAAATCCAAACGATTCGTTATGAACAAAACGGACACCACCAGTTATGCTCAAAATGGAAAATGAATTCCATTCGTCTTGTAAATAAATAGCACCAGTCTGGTCCGTTACATGACTATCCGTATCCAGACGTCTGGGGGCTTTCAACCATTCGTAATCCCATTCGGAACCGACACTCAGGCGATTCTGGTAAGGTAAATTAAATACTCCTTTTAGATTGGCTAATGTTCGACGTTGGTCACTTTGTAGAGATTGGTCTCCGGGATAATAAGGATAAGGCATTGATTGTCCTGGAATATCCTCGAATGTGAGTGAGGTGTAGTTATAATCATATTGATGTTGGTTGAAGCTGACATCTAAAGAAATGTAGTCATGATTCTTTAATGATAATTTTCCTCCGGTTGCAGCTGCTGTATTTTGATAAGAGAGGTCATACAGTTTTACGTCGACACTGGCATATTTTCCATTTGGGCGGTAGATTCGTTTTTTGTAATAGCTGCCTTCGGCATATAATTCTAAATTTTGTATTGGATTATAAGTTAGATGTTCTCCAACCATCCAGTCAGTGAAACGGTTTACTGTTTTGTTAGCTGAATCGTATATATGTGATTCTGTTTGATCAGGATCTTCTTCGCCGGTATTTCTCCACCCATCGGAATGCTTTAGCTGAAAATTAGTCAGTGAATTCCATTTCTCTTTTTGAAGATTGATGACATTATGTTGTTGGAACTCTCCGTATGATCCACCTCGGGAAGTATTTTCTATCAGCAACCCTTTTTCCAAATGTTTCTTGGTGATGATATTTATTACTCCGGCAATAGCATCGCTACCGTATAAAGCAGATGAAGCTCCTTTAACAATCTCGATGTGATCGATATTATTGGGGTCAATCAATCCAAAACTGTTTTGTCCTCCTACATCACCATGAATCTTTTTTCCATCAATTAGAACAAGTATATAATTATTTCCTAGACCATTCAATTGCATGTTGCTCCCCATATCTGTTTCATTGAAATCAAACGATGCGCTTAATCCGGAAAGAATATCTTGCAGACTTTTCCCGGCATATGAATCTAATGTTTTTCGAGAAATAATTTCTGTTTGTACAGGGGCGTCTTTAAGCGTGTGCTTTGTTCCTGTTCCTGTAATTACGACTTCGTTTAGCGATACTGATAAATCGTTGTCCTTATTGTCACCTACGTTTTGTGCTTGTGTGTTTTGTAACCATAGAAGGGAACAAACTGCAAATAGGATATATTTTAAAATCTTGTTATTATGATTCATATCGTTTAGCTTTTAAATTTGATGGAGAAACTTATATAAAAGGAATGTCCCGGTGATAATGTGGCATAATTGCTGTTGTACGGTCGGTCGTCAATGTAATTGAACAGATTTTCGATACCAGCACCAGGTTCTAAAATAATGGATTTCAGATGAAAAGAATATCTGGTATTCAAATCCCATAATTGATAGGCAGGCGCATATCCGTAAGTTTTTGAATATCTTTTGCTGTTGATACGTCCTGTAATATTTGCATTTAACTGATATTTATTCCATGTATGTCTCCATAGAGCTCCAATAGTTGCTGCATTTTTGATGCTTTTATCAATGGGTTTTTTTGTTGCCATATCCAGTGTATTTAGGTGAGAGAGTCCTATATTTATTGAAAATCCTGCTCCGATGTATCCATTAGCTGATAAACTGATCCCTTTTACCCTTGCTCTGGCAATGTTATTGCGTTGTCTTACTTCTTTGTACCCATATTGTTTCGATGCCTCGTCTCCTTGAGCGATGGTATTGTAATCAATCATATCCCGTATTTTATTATAAAAAAGGTTGACAGAGACAGCAAAACGGCTATGAGTGTATTCTGTGTTGAATGAAAAGTAATCACTCTTTTCTGGTTTAAGGTTTGTGTTTCCAATGGTTATTCTATCGATGGTTTTAGCAATATCTGTTGCATACATCTCTGATAGTGTAGGAGTTCTAAAGCCAGTTGCATAAGATCCCCTGAAATTGAGATGATTAAG
>JAQWBH010000164.1 GCA_028707405.1 Parabacteroides sp.
GGCATGACACTATCGTCGGCAGCCACAATAATGATAGCAATATCCGTCACCTTTGCACCGCGGGCACGCATAGCAGTGAACGCCTCATGCCCCGGCGTATCCAAGAATGTAATACGTCGGCCGTTCGACAGCTTCACATTGTATGCCCCAATATGTTGCGTGATACCCCCTGCTTCACCGGCAATTACATTTGCATTACGTATATTATCCAACAATGAAGTCTTACCATGATCCACATGTCCCATCACCGTTACAATCGGGGGACGTGTAACCCAGTCTTCTTCATTGTCGTCTTCCTCATCAGCCTTGATAGCCTCCACAACTTCAGCACTCACATACTCTGTCTTGAATCCGAACTCTTCGGCTACCAAATTGATAGTCTCTGCATCCAAACGTTGATTGATGGAAACCATAATGCCGATACTCATACAGGTCGCAATAACCTTCGTCACAGGCACATCCATCATATTGGCCAAATCATTTGCCGTAACAAACTCAGTAAGTTTCAAGGTCTTGCTTTCTATTTCCTCTTCTTCCATCAACCGATGTTCGCGCTTCTGTACTGCATCACGCTTGTCCCGGCGATATCTGGCTCCTTTATTGGTCTTACTCGACTTACTTGTTAAACGGGCCAACGTTTCTTTAATCTGCTTCTGCACATCCACGTCATTCACTTCGGCCTTTACCGGCTTCTTCAAACGAGGTCTCCGGTCATCACGTTGCGGACGCAAATTAGTTCCGGGAGTATTGTTCACATCTACCCGATCTTTCTTGATGCGTCTGCGTTTTCTTCTCTCGCCGTCTTCGGCAGATTTAGGAGCACCTGTTCCCGGAGTTGATGGCTTGTTGCTATTATTATTGTTGTTGTTATTATTATTGCTATTATTGTTATTGGAGGCTCCTCCTTCTTTAGGCTTGAACTGTCCACCCTGCTGGTTATTAGGCCTATTATTATTATATTTTTCACGCTTGTCTTCGCGCTCCTTACGTCTCTCTTCCTTTGTTTTTTTCTTCGGACGAGTGGACTGATTCAAAGCATCAAGGTCTATTTTACCGGTCACCTTAATTTTTGATTCAAACTTTGCACTATTCAAACGGAACAGTTCTTCACCCTCGTGAGTATCCGTCGATTCAGCAGGTTTTGCCACCGGAGCATCGTCTTTAATCACGGGTGTTTGCACTTTCGCCACTTCTGTTTTTGGTGTCTTTACAGGCTTCTTTTCAACAACTGGAGGCTTCATTTCCACTTTTTTCTCAACGACAGGCTGAGCAGCATGTTGTTTTACTTCCGGTTCCTTCACCTCTTTGATCGGGTCCGGTTTTGCAACAGCCGCCGCCGGCTTCTCTTCTTTCTTTTCCTGCTTCGGAGCGGGTTGAACCTCATAAGACTCCTTAGACTTTTCTACCGGTTCTGAAAGATGCTCTTCTTTCTTCTCAACAGGTTTTTCTATCGGCTTTTCCATTGGTTTAGCCGCAGGCTTTTCTACGCTTTTTTCAACTATAACTTTCTTCTCTTCGTTAGTCATCTCATAAGGTTCTTTATTAAACTTTTTAGAGTTGTCTAAATCTATACGACCCTTAGTCACAATCTTCGGTTTAAACTCATCAGGGATGACCGTTTTTATCTCCGGAGCCTTACCCTCCTCCTTATGAGCTTCTTTCTCTTTATGAAAAGAATCAGATTTTGCATATTCCCGTCTCTCTTCCAACAGCTCTTTACCGAACTCTTTTACGAGTAAAGCATATTCTTCGTCACTAATTCGCGTATTGGGTCCATCCTCAACGGTGAATCCTTTCTTGTGCAAGAAATCAACAGCTGTGTTGATTCCCACATTTAATTTTCTTTGTACTTGTATTAATTTTATGGGCATAATAAACTTTATCGTAATTCTTTATTCATGGGGTTCTTCATCTTCAAATTCAGCAGACAAAACCGCGAGTACATCATCCACCGTTTGCTCCTCCAAGTCGGCTCGCTCTATCAACTCACTCCGGTTCATAGCCAATACACTTTTGGCTGTATAACAACCTACATTCTTTAAAGCATCAATTACCCAGTCATCGATTTCATCCGAGAATTCATCCAGATAGATATCCTCCTCATCAGCTCCGTCCACATCACGGAATACATCAATAGCATACTCAGTAAGCATACAAGCAAGCTTGATATTCAAGCCGCCTTTACCAATAGCCAATGAGACTTCTTCCGGACGCAGGTAAACTTCTGCCTTATGTTCTTCTTCATTAACTCTTATCGAAGAAATCTTCGCCGGACTCAAAGCCCGTTGTATAAAGAGTGAAATGTTAGAGGTATAATTAATAACGTCAATATTTTCATTACGCAATTCTCGAACGATGCCATGTATACGAGAACCTTTCATTCCGACGCAGGCACCTACCGGATCAATACGATCATCGTACGACTCAACAGCAACCTTTGCACGTTCACCAGGAATACGGGCAATAGCTTTTATCGTAATCAATCCATCATTTATTTCCGGTACTTCCAGTTCAAACAGACGCTGTAAAAACACTTTATCTGTACGCGAAAGGATGATCTTCGGATTATTATTGTCATTGTCGACTCTCTGAACGATAGCTCTTACAGGTTCGCCCTTACGGTAAAAATCCGACGGAATCTGTTCGCCCTTCGGCAACAGCAGTTCGTTGCCGTCATCATCAAGAAGCAAAATTTCCTTTTTCCAAACCTGATAAACATCAGCCGAAATGATATGCCCGATTTTATCTTTATATTTGGCATACAAACTATCTTTTTGCAGTTCAAGTATTTTTGAAGCAAGTGTCTGACGCAAATTCAGGATTGCACGGCGACCAAAGTCAGCAAAATGGACTTCATCGGTCACATCCTCACCAACCTCACATTTAGGATCAAGCTCACGGGCATTGGTCAGTTTGATCTGAAGATTCGCATCTTCCAACTGATCATCAGCAACAACTCTTCTGTTTCTCCAAATCTCAAAATCGCCTTTCTCCGGGTTGATTATCACATCATAATTCTCATCAGTACCAAACATTTTGGCGATTTCTTTACGAAAAGAATCCTCCAAGACACTGATCATTGTCTCCTTATCTATATTTTTTAACTCCTTGAACTCGGCAAGAGAGTCAATCATGCTTATTGTTTCCTCTTTTCTGGCCATAACTTTTCTTACTTGAAACTAATTAGATATTTTGTATATTTTATTTCATCAAATGGATAAAACTGATCTTCCTCAACGGTTACTTTTCGCTTTGCACCCTCGGGCTTAACGCTCTTCTTAACCGTTATTATCGCTCCATTTTCATCAGCAGACTTAAGCACCCCCGTAAATTTAGTTCCGCTTTTAAGCTGCATCTCAATCTCATTTCCAATATTTTTCACATATTGCCGTAGTTTTTTAAACGGCGATGTGATCCCCACTGAACCAACCTCAAGCTCATAATCTTCAGCATCTCTGTTCAAATGCTCTTCCAGATAACGGCTTAATTCAACACAATCATCAATACAGACACTTTTATCATTGTCAATTTCTATGACAATCCGATTGTCTGAACCAATTTCTACATCTACTAAATAATTGTCGGATGAAGCCAACTTTTCCTCAACCAACCGGCTTACAATGTCTTTATCAATCATATACACTCCGTTAGGAACAAAAGGAGGGGACTACCCGCCCCCTCCTCATCTTCACTTAATCGGCGCAAAGATACAAATAATCAGTATCATTTCAAACATTTACAAATATTTTTTATTTCTTTGCAGTCGAATATTAGGGGGTGCTTATTCCAACGGTTTTTCCAACCCGAAGAAAAGGCTGAGATGATACCCATTGGACCTGATCCGGATAATACCGGCGTAGGGAGAGTATTATAAATAAACTATCATTAATTGCTTACCTCTTTTATTCCTTTTTATTGTTCAACAAATAAACACTCAAAAGGATGAAAAGTGCATTCATTTTCGCCATGTTATTGGCAACCCTTACAGCGCAAGGGAAAAAACCGGAACCGGTAGACACGCTGAAAATCTCAAAAAACATTTCGCTGGATGAAGTGACTGTCACAGCAACTAAAGTGACAAAAAACACACCTGTTGCTTACAGCGAGATCTCCAAAAATGAACTTTCCCGACTCAATGACGGGCAAAGCATTCCGTTTCTTCTCACACAATCGCCTTCTGTCATCATGACCTCCGATGCCGGAACAGGTATCGGGTATTCAAGTTTCCGTGTCAGAGGCACTGACGCAAACCGCATTAACATCACAGTAAATGGCGTTCCCCTGAACGAAGCCGAATCGCATACCGTCTTTTGGGTCAACATGCCCGACTTTGCCTCATCGGTTGATAATATCCAAATCCAACGTGGAGCAGGCACATCCACCAATGGTGAAGCTGCATTCGGTGCAACAGTCTCTATGCAAACTCAAAGACCGAACCCGGATCATTATACCGAATATTCCGCTTCTGCAGGTTCTTTCGGTACATTTAAAAATACAATCAAGAGTGGAACAGGTTTACTATATGATCACTTCATATTTGACGGACGTTATTCCTTCGTCCGAAGTGACGGATTTATCGATCGGGCAAGTGCCAACATGCATTCATACTTTGTTTCAGGAGCCTGGTACGGAGATAATACATTGATTAAGTTTCAAACCTTCGGAAGCAGTGAAAAGACTTATCAGGCCTGGGATGGGGTACCGGCGGATATGCTAAAGACAAACCGCACTTATAATCCTTGCGGCGAATATAAAGAAAATGGTATCACCAAATTTTATGACAACCAGACCGATAACTACTGGCAACAGCATTATCATTTGATTGCCAATCAAAAAATAAATGATTTATGGAATATGAATCTTACCCTTCACTATACCCATGGAGACGGCTATTATGAAGATTATAAAGCTAAAGCCAGTTTCAAAAAATACAAACTCAATACATACACCGATGATCAAGGTCAAACGGTTAACGCTTCCGACCTTGTTCGCCGTAAATGGTTGGACAATGATTTCTTCGGTGCTATTTACAGTGCCAATTACAAAAGTAAACGCACCCAGCTGACTATCGGAGCGGCTGCCAATAAATATGATGGCGATCATTTCGGACGTGTCATGTGGTGCAAAAACGCCATCAACCTTCCACAGCCTGATTACGAATATTATAGGAATACAGGCAAGAAAACAGACTACAACACCTTTGTTAAAGGTAATTATCAGATACTCCCCTCATTATATGGTTATCTGGATCTGCAATACCGCGGAATTAACTATACTATCAAAGGCAGTGACGATAAGGCCGGCGATAATGTGAATATTGACAAACATTGGGATTTCTTTAATCCCAAAGCCGGATTCAACTTTCGAAAAGACAACCATAACGCATTCATATCATTCGCTGTAGCTAACCGCGAACCGAACCGGGACAATTTTACGGAAGCGGGACCCAGCGAACGTCCGACAAACGAAACATTGTACGACTACGAAGCCGGATACAACTATAACAATTCCCGATTCCAAGCCGGAGTTAATCTCTATTACATGGATTATAACAACCAGTTGATTCTGACGGGTAAAATAAGTGAAATCGGAGAAGCTCTGACTTCAAACATTAAAGATAGTTATCGTTCGGGTATTGAACTGACCTGTGGTGTAAAAATAACTTCTTTTCTTGATTGGAATGGGAATCTTACTCTGAGTCGTAATAAAATCAAAAACTTCGTTCAGATTATACAGAATGTTGACAACAACTGGAATCCTGTAAAAGGAAAAGAAGAGATTCAAAATCAACTCGGAACAACTGATATATCTTTCTCTCCTAAAACAATTGCCAACAGTATCTTCAACTTTACATGGAAACAATTCAATGCAAGTTTATATTCACAATATGTCGGACGACAATACATTGACAATACTTCTTGCAGAGACAGATCAATCGATCCTTATTTTGTCAATAACATTCGCGCCGGCTACATATTCAAACCCAAATTCATGAAAGAACTCGATCTGGATATAACCGTAAACAACCTGTTCAACGAGCAATATGAGACAAATGCGTGGGCATCAGAAACCATTGTCGATGGCCAACCCTATAACGAAGCCGGATATTTCACTCAGGCAGGCATCAATGTAATGGCACGGATAACATTAAAATTCTAATGATTGAACATGTAATAGAATATTTTGGAGTACTAACGGGACTGCTCTATCTCCTACTGGAGATAAAGCAATCCCGTGCAATGTGGGTTGTCGGATTTCTCTCCTCACTGATATATGTATTTGTCTTTTTCAATTCAAAAATCTATGCCGATATGGGCTTGAATACTTATTATGTATTCATCAGCATATATGGCTTTTGGAAATGGACACAAAGAGATAAAACAGTTCCTCTATCGGCGAATAATAATCAGACAGACAAAACCATTGTATACCGTCATCCCTCAATCATCCTGTTTATTGAAATTTGCGCAGCTATTCTTTGTCTGCATGCCATACTATACTACATATTATATAAGTATACCGATTCTCCTATTCCGTTTGGCGATTCCTTTACCACAGCGGTCGGCATCGTTGCAACATGGATGTTGGCGCGGCGCATCATTGAACATTGGATATTCTGGATTATCGTCAACTTCGTTTCTGTTTATCTTTATTATCTTCGCGGACTCTATCCCACAATGTTTTTGTATTTTTGCTATGCCGTATTGGCATACGTCGGTTATTGTAATTGGAAAAAGAAAGGAATAAATACAAATGACAACACCTTATGATTGCGTTATTGTCGCTAATGGAGAATTTCCCCATTCGCCACTTCCTCTCAAATACTTGCATGATGCATCAACCATTATCGCATGTGATGGTGCCGTCAACGTTCTCAAAGTCCATCAAATTACGCCAAATGCTATTGTTGGCGATCTTGACAGTTTGACTTCTGATTTCTGTTCGCAGTATATGGATCGTATCCATGTTATCGAAGATCAGGAAGAAAACGATTTAACAAAAGCAGTCCATTACGCACACAGTCTGGGAATTAAAAGCATACTTATTCTTGCCGCTACCGGTTTGCGTGAAGATCACACGATAGGAAACATTTCTCTATTAACAGAGTATGCGCAATTATTCGAACATGTAGAAATGCTTTCAGACTTTGGGTTGTTCACTCCGCTACTTCATACATCGACTCTTTCCAGCATTGCAGGCCAACAGATTTCCATTTTTTCACTAAACAATGACAGTGAAATAACTACCGATGGTCTCCGATGGCCTATAACCCATAGAAAATTAACATCGTGGTGGCAAGGCTCTTTAAATGAAGCGACAGGGACTGAATTCACAATCACCATGTCGCCTTCATCGCGGGTAATTATTTATAGAAGCAATGAAATAAAGCGTCCTCAAAAGTAAAGTCCCGGAAAATCTTTTCAGATCTCCGGGACAAATACACCCTCAATATTTACACTTAGTATTCATTCCAAGCCTCACGGCCTCACAGCAATATTTATGCCGACATCTTGCTAAGCTGCGATGCCTTCCATTCAGGGAAGCCTTCTATTGCATTTTCAATCTTAAACTGCAAACTATCATCAGCCACACGTTTTAGCACCGTGTTTGGGGCCAGAGGCAAGCACATATCATCAACATTGAATAATGCTTTTAAAAGAACTATATCGTATGGCTTACAAACTTCTTTTTCCAATCTAACCGGAACATGCAGAGAAGCCAAATAATATGCCGAGCGTTCATAGGCGCACCACTTATTCCCCTGAAGATAGAGATATACTCCATCTCTGTTGTCTATTTCGTTCATCAATACCATTTCAACATCAGATGAAACTTTCATACTTGTCAATTGTTTTTATTTGCGATACAAATATATATACAAGTCCAACAATCAAACTTTGTATATGTATCAATTTTACTACCTAAAGCTATCAAAAAGAGCATTATCTACCTCCTTTTTGTTTAATTCTTCTAAAATTTCACTTTTTCCCCCGACAATCTGCACAAAAACAGCTATAATAGCTGCACCCATACATAATTTTACTATTTTCTTCATAACTTCAATTACTTAATGAAATAAATAAGGGAAAGTGCCGCTTTTGTCACTCCAAAATAATCTTTTGTATCGCTCTTCAGGATTGAACCACAAGTAGCACACGGATACTTATCATGATCCAGATGCGCCCATCCGGCACCAATCACTGCCTCCATACTCCATCGATTACCAAGCAACCACTGATAACCATACGAGAGACCGGCTCCATACAGATGGCCCTGGTAACGACTGTTCTCCATATTATCACTCAAAAACTTGATTCCACCCACATTATATCCTGCATAATGTGCATGAATACCAAAAAACGAACCATTGAATTTCTGGCACAACCAATAACGTGCTTCCGGTTGAACCAGCCAGTGTTTCCAACGCGTGTCGTCACCCATCTTCCACCCATTATAATTCCCGGACAAATCCAATGTCCACTTATTGCTTAAACCAAACTCAGTTCCCAGGTTAATAGTACCTGTAGCATCGTAAAGCAAGTTTGACTTCAGTGCAACCTTCTGTCCATAAACATTTGTCATCCCTGCCAAAAGCAAAAAGAGGCAAAGCATTTTTTTCATATTATGTCAATATTTATTATATTCAATACTACATTTTTATATACGATACAAAATTATATCATCTCTCCGCTTTCGGCAATAGGCGGACCTTTCAACTTTCAAGGGCAAAACTACCAACTATTATCCGATTGATATAAATACCAACCAACAGAGAGGGATATTACAACCGTATTCCTCTCTATCACTTCAAAACCTTCAATTTTCATTGTATGCTTTTTTCGCGACGAATAAAAAACAATCTGCTCAAACCGAAATTAAGAAAATACTATATCTCAATTACGTGTGAGACATCTTCTTTATATTTTACTTCCGAACAGGGCATTCACAGGAACATATATTGCTCCTCCCTTGGGGCCTTCACGCTTCAAGTGCGGATGATCACCATTACATAAAACATTGATACGGCGAATAGCGGTCGAGCGTGTAAAACCACATAAATGTTGAAACTCCCTGCGTGTAATATATTTATTATTCAAAAAATGTCCGCGCAGTAATCCTAGAATCTCTACATCTGAATAGTCATTGGAATGGAAACTGTTTTTAGTTTTTTCAAAATGTGCATATTGCTGAATCTCATCCAGCAATTCTTTGCGTGGCTTGAAATTGATGCCATTTACTTTAATCCTGGCAGCATTGACCAATCGTTTATTTTCACATATCGGACTGGTCACACTCAACGAAAATGTTCCCAACCCGCCAATCTCTACTGAGCGCCCATCGAGTAAACTTGTTTTAAGTTCTTTAATCAAAGCTTCCACCACCAGCGTCACATCCGGAGCCGATGCCGTAGAATGTTCCTCAACCAATCGCTTCAGTTCTTTAAAACTCACCCCTTCACATTTAGCAACTCGCGCATGATAAAGGTCGCTCTTCCCCTCTACTTTCGACGGGGTTTTGTAAACGTCATATTGAATCATAGTCTATATATAAATACATTTTCATAAAAGGCCGGACAATTTAATCGAACCACATTATATGGAACGACTGACTCATATTATATGAATCGATCGTTCCATATAATATGAGACGATCGTTCCACATATATGAGACGGGAACTTTATATGGACAAAGATAATCTTTGTTCCTGACAAAAGCAAAAATTCATCCATACGCTTACAAAAACAAGACGGAATATTTGCAATCATACGATTGCTTAAAAAAACAAACACCCTTC
>JAQWBH010000165.1 GCA_028707405.1 Parabacteroides sp.
CTTCTATTGTCAGTCCTATGAAATTCGGAATCACCTGATATACTTTATCTTGAATGACTTCAACAGCATTTGTTGTGCTTAGCCCTATAACACGCATGCCTGCCCGGTTTCCGGATTCGATACCGGCCATCGAATCTTCAAATACCAGGCATTGATCCGGTTTTGTCTGCAAATCAGATGCACCGAGCAGATAACACATTGGATCTGGTTTGCTGCGTGTGATGCGGTTGGATGTTACCATCGTGTCGAAAGTATTCTCTAGATTCAGCAGTCGGAGCGCACGCTCCATTTTCTTGTCATCAGAACTGGTTACCAGGCCTATCTTAACACCATTCTGTTTTAGTTCTTTCAGAAACTCAACCGAACCCGGAAGTGGAGGTATCGGCAGTGTGTAGTCGAAGTCATTGGATTCCCTAATTATCTTTGCTTGGATTTCTTTAGGGTAGTTATAAAAGTATTTGTTAATGATCTGAAATATAGTAGTACCTTTGACGTATGGAGCAAAGTGATCATAAGGAAGCTGATACTTATGACCCATTTCATCCCAAAAAATGTCGTAGATCTTTTCAGTGTCGGCAATAACGCCGTCGAAATCAAAGAGGGCGGTTTTAAGTTGTTTCATCGGATTTTCTATTGACTGATTAAATTTCTAAGGCAAAGATAGTTTGATTTGTATGATGAATCGCTATATTTGTGAGAAAATCATAGAATATATTAACGATGAAAACACGAACAAAGGCGTTGTTAGCCGTTTTTTTTCTTTACAGCTTTGCTATCATGCAGGCTCAATCGCTTGCCAATCGTATAGGTGTTTGTACCTCTCCTGAGAATGCAGTTTTGCTAAAGAACTCCGGATGCGCATATGTTGAAATTGGCATACGTTCGTTTCTTATGCCCGATAAGCCGGACTCGGCTTTTGTTGCAAATATGCAGAAAGCCAAGCATTGCGCTCTGCCTATTTATTCCGGCAATGGCTTTTTTCCCGGAGAGTTGAGGCTTACCGGACCGGATGTAAAAATGGACAAGCTGCTGGAGTATGGACGTAATGCGATGCGTCGTGCTCATGAGATAGGACTGAAGGTGATGGTTCTGGGCAGTGGTACAGCTCGAAATATTCCGGATGGTTTTAGTCGCGAAGAAGCTGTCCGACAGTTTACTGAAATATGTAGTCGGCTGGCAAAGATGGCAGAAGAATATAATGTAGTGATTGCTATAGAGCCGTTGCAACACTCGGAAACGAACTTCATAAATACTGTCAGTGATGGAGCTGACATTGCACGGGCAGTTAATAATCCTCATCTTGGTGTTCTTGCCGATTTCTTTCATATGATGCGGGAGAATGAGGATCCAGCAGATCTGATAAAGGCCGGAAAGTTGCTAAAACATTGTCATATTGCAGAGAAGGAGGTACGCTCGGCTCCGGGCGTGAAGGGTGATGATTTTACACCTTTCTTTAAAGCTTTGAAGGCGATGCATTATAAAGGAAATCTTTCAATAGAATGTCACTGGGATGATATGAAAACTCAGTTAACAGGTTCTGTAACTGAAATACAGAGGCAGTTACATGTTGCATATGAAGCCAAAAAATAATAAATAGTTTGCCGGACTAAAGATTTACCGATATTTTTGCACAAAAGAATACACATATGGTAGAAGCAAGAATTAAAGAACTTCGTGATACGTTGGAGATGCATAACTACAATTATTATGTGCTCTCATCGCCTACGATATCAGACTTTGAGTTCGATAAATTGATGAAAGAGCTGCAGGCTCTCGAAAAAGCTCATCCTGAATATGCTGATCCAAATTCGCCGACACAGCGGGTGGGTAGTGATTTATCAAAAGATTTTGCTTCTATTGCCCATAAATATCCGATGCTCTCATTAGGAAACACCTATTCCGAAGGAGAAGTACGCGATTTCTACGAACGCGTTGCCCGCGATCTGAATGAATCTTTTGAAATCATTGCAGAATTGAAGTATGATGGCACGTCAATTTCCCTTACGTATAAAAACGGCCGATTAACGCAAGCTGTTACTCGCGGTGATGGTACGCAAGGCGATGAAGTAACTGCCAATGCAAGGACTATCCGTTCTATTCCGCTTAAGTTGATGGGAAATGATTATCCTGAAGAGTTTGAAATAAGAGGTGAGGTTTTGTTGCCATGGACAGAGTTCGATCGTTTGAACAAGGAGCGTGAAGATCAGGAAGAACCTCTTTTTGCAAATCCCCGTAATGCTGCTTCCGGTACATTGAAACAGCAGAACCCTGCAATAGTTGCTTCGCGTAAACTGGATGCCTATTTCTATTATCTTTTGGGTGAAAATTTGCCTGCCGACACTCATTATGATAATTTGGAAGCAGCGCGCAAATGGGGTTTTAAAATTCCTCGTGTGATGCGCAAATGTAGCACCTTGCAAGAAGTATTCGACTATATTGCATATTGGGATACAGAACGCAAGAAACTTCCGGTTGCTACTGACGGCATTGTACTTAAAGTGAATTCTTTACGTCAGCAAAAAAATCTAGGTTTTACAGCTAAGAGCCCTCGCTGGGCGATTGCCTATAAGTTCCAGGCTGAGCGGGCACGGACAAAACTTAACTTTGTTTCTTTTCAAGTAGGCCGGACAGGTATTATCACTCCTGTGGCCAATTTGGATCCTGTTCTTCTTGCCGGAACAATTGTAAAAAGAGCTTCTTTGCACAATGCTGATATCATAGCTGGTCTTGATCTGCGTGTGGGCGATATGGTATATGTAGAGAAGGGCGGTGAGATCATTCCTAAAATAGTGGATGTAGATAAAGAGGCAAGGGTTGAGAGTGATTTGGAAAGAGTCGTTTTTCCCAAAGATTGCCCGATTTGCGGAACGTCATTAATTCGTGTAGAAGGAGAGGCTGCTCATTATTGTCCGAATGATTCGGGTTGTCCTCCACAGATAAAAGGAAAGATTGAGCATTTTGTCACCCGTAAAGCTATGAACATCAATATTGGTCCGGAGACAATTGAAGATTTGTATGATGCAGGCCTTGTAAAAGATGTAGCTGATTTATATATATTAAAGATTTGTGATTTACTCCGCCTGGAACGTTGGGCCGAAAAGAGTGCCAATAATTTGATGAAGAGTTTAGAAAATTCCAAAGAAGTGCCATTCGGACGTGTTTTGTATGGATTGGGTATCCGTTACGTAGGAGAAACGGTGGCCAAACGTCTGGTTTCCGTTTTTCATTCAATTGAGGAACTCGAAAAAGCATCTTTTATTACACTTACTCAAACAGACGAGATTGGTGAACGTATAGCGCAAAGCGTGATCGATTATTTTGCCGATGAACGTAATCGAATATTAATATCCAGACTGAAAGAATATGGCTTGCGAATGTCTGTCGCTAAAGATGATTTTGAAAATCAGTCGGATAAATTGAAAGGACTGTCTATTGTTATAAGCGGTACATTCAGCAAGTATTCGCGTGATGATTATAAGGTGATGATCGAACAACATGGTGGTAAGAATATGGGTTCTGTATCAGGTAAGACAGATTATATTCTGGCAGGAGAAAATATGGGTCCGGCTAAATTGGAAAAGGCAAAGAAGTTGGGTATTAAGATTATTAGCGAAGAAGAATTCTTGAATATGATTGGCCAATGAAACTGACAGGTTACTTTATCAGGAGGCGAATATCCGCCTTATCAAAAGATGCAGCTTTGCGTCCACATAACTATTGTTCATTAAGTGATGCTAAAAGCATTTTATTATTGTTTCAATCGGAAGACGAAAAGCTGATAGATGTTTGTGTTAGTAAGCTTAAAGATAAGAATATAAAAGTAATCGTTTGTCTATATTCAAAAATTCCTGTTTGCTCTGAAAGTCGGGATGATTCTTATTTTGTAATTGATATGAATGACAACTTGAATATGTTTTATTATCCTGATGAAGCAACGAATAGGCATTTTAGCGCGTTGCAAGCCGATATGCTGATTGACCTGACGCATAATGACTGTTATGCCATGCAGTACTTGCTGTTGCAACATCCTTGTCGTTTCAAAGTTGGTATTCAAGGCTGTTTCCCTATTTATGATATGGAGTTCTCTGCATCAAAAGATATTGATATTTCGCATATATTTGACCAGATGTTATTTTATTTGCAAATAATCCGTTCAAAATAATAGAAATTCTGTATTTTTGCGTTGCCAATTGATAATCGTAAAGCTTTTCCGGTTATTGGTTGTCAATTTATCAATCGTCAATTAATAAATATGGCAGACATAAATTTAAAAGGCATGGGTGTGGCTTTGATCACACCATTCAAGCAGGATGAAAGTGTGGACTATGAGGCACTTAACAGGGTCGTTGATCACATTGTTAGAAACGGTGCCGATTATCTAGTGGTACTTGCTACTACTTCAGAATCGCCAACGTTAACTGAGGATGAGAAAAAGCAAATTACTCAACTGGTTATTCAAAGGGTTAATGGGCGCATTCCAATTGTCCTCGGTGTGGGTGGAAACTGTACTAGATCAATTGTTGATAAACTGAAGCATGATAATTTTGATGGTATTGATGCCATTTTGTCTGTAGTACCTTATTATAATAAGCCTTCACAAGAAGGACTTTATCAGCATTATAAAGCAATTGCCGAAGCCACAAAACTCCCAATCATATTATATAATGTACCGGGACGTACGGGTACAAACATGACGGCAGAAACGACTCTTCGTATTGCCCGTGATTTCAAAAATGTCGTTGCAGTGAAAGAGGCATCAGGAAATATTGTACAAATGGACGATATTATCAAGAATAAACCGGCCAACTTTAATGTTATTTCTGGCGACGACGGTATTACATTTCCTCTGATAACATTAGGAGCTATTGGTGTCATTTCTGTCATTGGTAATGCATTTCCACGTGAATTCAGTCGGATGGTACGTTTGGCTCTTGCAGGCGATTATGAACATGCACGCACTATTCATCATCAGTTTACTGAGTTATTCAGTCTGTTATTTGTCGACGGCAATCCTGCAGGTGTAAAAAGTATGCTTAATGCAATGGGTATTATAGAGAATAAGCTGCGTTTGCCTCTGGTGCCAACACGTATTACTACCTTTGAAAAGATTCGCGACGTATTGGAAAAATTGAATATTAAATATTAACCCCAATAGCAGTATCGGTGTAGTTTGGATAATCTTATATCGATGTTTTATGAATGCCATTGATAATGATTTTATTATCAATGGCATTCATTTTAGAAATGTTTTCTACGAATGGCAATGTTAAGTGAAGGCATTTCCACTCTTTTCATCTTGTATTAATCTACTTGTACTTTGATGATTACTTTGCGTATAGAACCTTGACCGATGCCAGGAGCATGTCCGTCTTCTGGAAAATAAATAGCAAATTGTCCCGGATAAATTTTGGTAAATGCCGTTGGTCGGTCGATATAAAATGCAATATCTTCTTCCTCATTGTAGGGCGTAGATTCTTGCTGCAATTCGTTTCCGGACTTCCATCCGATCTTCTCTACACCCAAAAGAGGTAATTGTATATCAATATATTTTTTATGAATCTCTATCATTGCGTCTTTCTTTTCCTTGCCATATATGCTGGCAACTTTTGCGTACAGGTGTGCCCCGTCGATTTCATATTTGCCATTTTCCACCTGCGAGAAGTCTGTGGCTTTTATATAATCGAATGCCTTTTTAAATAATGGATGGAGGCTTTCGATACGCTGTGTGTTGTTTATTGAGTCAAGTATCATGTATATATTTTTTATATGGTTATTTATTGCTTCAAATTTGCGACAAAGGTCGGATATCTTAGTGTTAAATAATAGACCGCTTCTGTCAATAATTCTATTTTATGCATTCATTGAATAAAATATCATATATGGAACAAATGCGTGACTGTTTTGTTATATAAAGTGTAATTTATTTTGCAAACGAAAGTGGTTGTTCTTGAAACAGATGAACATATGAATCTTGAAACAAAAACAGTTTTAGTTCTAGACATGAGTTGTGCAGTCTGCGCTAATAATGTAGAAACTACAGTGAAACAACTTCCTGGTGTTGTGGATGCGGCGGTTAATTTTGCCACAAACACATTGACGGTTAAATATAATCCGCAGGCAATAACATTGCTAAAAATGCAGGAGGCCGTGAGAAAAGCTGGCTATGATTTGGTCATTGAAAGTGAGGATTTTGTCGCTTTACAAGAAGAAATAGAATGGAAACATTATAAGATATTGAAGAGAAATATGGCGGGGGCATGGTCTTTTTCAATAGTACTTCTTTTATTAAGTATGTTATATGCAGAACCTCTATGGAGTAAATGGCTAATGATGATTTTGTCCTTTATAGTCATATCGGTTTTCGGACGTTCGTTTTACATAAATGGCATTCGTCATGCCGTAAAGGGAAAAGCGAATATGGATACATTAGTGACGCTGAGTACTGCTATTGCATTTCTTTTTAGTCTGTTTAATACAGTGTATCCGCAATTTTGGCTATCAAGAGGTCTTGAAGCTCATGTTTATTATGATGCTTCCGGGATGATTATTGCTTTTGTTCTGACAGGGAAGTTTCTTGAATTGCGCGCCAGAAACAGTACTTCTTCCGCTATTAGGGGCTTGATGGGAATGCAGCCCAAGACGGCACGCCTGTTTAAGGATGGGTTTGAGTCGGATGTTCCTATTGCTGCCATTCAGGTAAGTGACTTGCTTAGTGTTCATCCCGGCGAGAAAATTCCTGTTGATGGGGAACTTATAGAAGGAAATTCTGCTATTGATGAAAGCATGTTAAGCGGCGAATCGATTCCAGTAGAAAAGGTGATTGGCGATAAAGTATATGCGGGCACAATCAATCAAAAGGGATCGTTTGTCATGAATGCAACGGGTGTGGGAAAAGCTACATTTTTGGCTCAGATTGTTCAAATGGTTCAGGAAGCACAGGGAAGTAAAGCTCCTGTACAGCGAATTGTCGACAAGATTAGTTCTGTTTTTGTCCCTGTTGTTGTTGCTTTGTCTCTGTTAACGTTTATCTGCTGGTTGAGTATCGGCGGTAGTAAATATTTTTCGTATGGATTGCTTTCGGCTGTTTCTGTGCTGGTTATAGCATGTCCGTGCGCATTAGGTTTGGCTACACCAACCGCATTGATGGTAGGTATTGGCAAAGGAGCTGAACATCATGTGTTGATTAAGGATGCTTTCGCATTGGAAAATTTATGCAAGGTCAACGCTGTCGTTTTTGATAAAACAGGGACGCTGACCGAAGGCGTGCCAACAGTAACCGATTCTTATTGGTTGTCAGGTTCCAATGAGGAAGAACTGAATATATTGTATACGGCAGAGCAAAAATCCGAACACCCATTGGCTTTGGCTATATTACGTTGGCTTGAAGACTCCGGTGCAACCTTTTGTGAAGTAGAACAATTCAAAAGCATGACCGGCAGCGGAATATCTCTCTTGGTTAAAGGTAAAACCTATTGGGTAGGCAATCAGCGGTTGCTGGATATGTTTCAGGTGCAGCTTCCCTCAAAGATAGATAAAGAGGTAAAAGAATGGCAGGAAGAGGGGCATAGTATTGCTTATTTCGGAAAAGAAAATGAATTGTTGGTAGTGTTGGCTATTTCCGATCGGATTAAATCTACGTCTCAACAAGCTGTATCTATACTTAAAAAGCAAGGGATAGAAGTCCATTTATTGACAGGAGATAATAAAAAAGCAGCTTTGCATGTGGCTTCACAATTAGAGATTGAGCATGTTGCAGCCGAGGTGTTGCCTGATGAAAAAAAACAATATATCCGTCGCTTGCATGATTCAGGCAAAATAGTTGCGATGGTTGGCGACGGAATCAACGATTCCGAAGCACTGGCTTCGGCCGACGTGAGTATTGCTATGGGTAAAGGTACAGATATAGCGATGGATGTGGCACAAGTCACACTTATCACTTCCGATTTGCTATTGCTTCCTGAAGCCATTCGTCTGTCGAAACAGACGGTCAGGCTTATTTATCAGAATCTTTTCTGGGCCTTTATATACAATGTAATTGGAATACCACTTGCAGCTGGCGTTTTGTTTCCAGTCAACGGACTGCTGTTAAACCCAATGATAGCTAGTGCTGCTATGGCATTTAGTTCGGTTTCAGTTGTACTAAACAGCCTTAGGTTGAAATTTGTGAAGTAACAATATAACATATAGAATATGGAAGTAATGAGATTCAAGACAAGTGCAAAATGCAACGGATGTGTTGCAGCAATAGGAGTAGAGCTGAATAAACTGATAAATGCCAATCAATGGCATTTATATCTGTCTGATCCTGATAAAGTGTTAGAAGTGAGGGCTGATATTGCTCCCGAGAAGGTGATTGCTGCCGTTAAAACCGCTGGATTTCGTGTAGAACAAATGTGATGGCATGATTGTAGAAAAACGGCAAACGCAAGGAGAAGAAGTAGCCAATGTTATCATACATGGTTCGGGAATCATCTTGGGATTATTAGCAGCATTTATCTTGATGAAAACGGCTATTCATAGCGGTAATTTCTGGACCATCTCAACGTTTGCCGTTTATATTGTGTGCATGACGACCTCTTATGTGACGTCAACATTTTATCATGCTTCGATAAAAGCTCGTCCGAAATGTCTCTGGAGGCGTTTCGATCACAGTGCAATTTATTTGCATATAGCAGGTACGTATACTCCGTTTACTCTGTTGATGCTTAGGAATGAAGGTGTTTGGGGATGGCTGTTGTTTGCGATTGTGTGGACTGCGGCTGCTGCGGGTATATGGTGGAGTTTTCATAAGATGAAGAAAAACGATCATATTAAGACTGCTTGTTATCTGGCTATGGGTTGCGTCGTTTTTATCGCTTTCAAACCTTTATTGGATGTTTGCCGAGCTACAGATTCAATGGATGTTTTATATTGGTTGATAGGTGGTGGAGTCTTTTATGTCGCGGGAAGTATTTTTTTCTTTCTTGACAAGTATAAATATATGCATCCGCTGTGGCATATTTTTGTTTTATGCGGCAGCGGATGTCATCTTATCTCAGTTTATTCAATTGTAAGATAAAAGTTTTATTTTTTCTTTATAACGCTGTTTACTACGCGAACAGTAGAGACCAACTTGTCAGTTGACGTAAAAACATCGACGTTCCATACGTGGGAAGTGCGTCCTTTGTGGATGATGGTTGCAACGGCGCGAACTGTATCTCCTTCGTGGGCGGAAGAAACATGCGAACCACTGACCTGCATTCCGACAATCAGTTCATCCGGTTGTGCCAGAATCATTGAACCCAGTCCGGCAGCCGTTTCCGCCAATGCCAATGTTGCGCCGCCATGGAGAATACCAAAAGGTTGTCGCGTACGTTCATCCACTGGCATTGTTGCTTCGACACGATTTTCGGAAGCATAAGTATACTGGATCCCTAAATTGCCCATCAAGGCATGTTTGGCACGGGCGTTGATAGCATCGAGAGGAATGGATGTCAGTTTGATATTTGCAAGTATAGCTGTTTCAACGGCTACAGCTACACCATCCATATTGTTAGATACCGTGATATGATCGGTACATGCTTTTACCGAGTCGCGTGCATTACCCATCGCAATGCCAATCCCTGCTGTTTGCAACATCGTTACATCAGCTACACCATCACCAATAACAATCACCTCCTCTTTGGGAACTTTCAGCATTTCCATCAAAACGCTTAATGTGTTTCCTTTATCTACGCTTGGTGGAACAATCTCCAGGAAATAGTCTTCCGAGCGGAGCAAATCTAATGAACCGCTCAGACGTTTTTTCCAATG
>JAQWBH010000166.1 GCA_028707405.1 Parabacteroides sp.
CATATATCGCAGGTGGCTGAAGCCGCTCAATCTGGTCAGCAGGCACGCCATCAATAATTATAAATACTGCTTTTCTGGTCTTCCCTTCTACCGCTAATAACGATAAGAAAAGCAGTATTGAAAGCAGAAACGTTCTTTTCATTTGACAATTTATGTTTGAGGTTTGTTTATATATTTATTTTTTTAACGAGCGGCTATGCATTTTTTCCTGGTTCCACCACCCTGCCCAATCTCTATATAGATATTCGATATGAAGTTCATTTAAGGATGAATCATAATAATTACTATTATCAGATGTTGCATAGTCTCCTTGTTGAATGATTATTTCCTTTGTATCAGGCTTTATGGAAATAAATTGTATATCACTTAAGCTGTTCGACCTATGATTTTCATCATTTACATAAGAACGGAAGATATATCCTGTTTCCCAGGTTGTTTCTCCGGTTCGCTTGACATATCTGCGCCGTTGAGTCGGATTGTTAGGATATTGAGACTGACTCTCCCCGTTTTTAGGCAACCAGTCCACGGTGTACCATCCAGCCAGGTCTTCCACACAATATTCCAACACTACAGAAGGCATGATTTCACTTATCGAGGCGGATCCGGCTGATTTTATACGCAATGGCAGGCCGTACGACGTTTGATCTTTTAGAACAGAGGCGTTAATTTCGATGTTTAAGTCCTGATAATCTATTACACCGAGATGCTGGTAGTTTTCCGGTAACGAATATGCGTTTTCAGGCAACAACTGCAGGTTGGAACTATTCTTTTCGTTATATAAGTCTAATAATGACTTATCAACTTCGAAAGAAATAGATGTTTTCTCATCTGTATTAAACTCCATACTTCCCACCTTCAGTGCAGTTGAATATGTATTTGATGTTCTCAGATAATATTGCAACCATTGTACTTCCAACTCTTTTTCGAAACGAAATGCAACCAATTTTTTAGGAATCGCAGTCACAGTTACTGCATCGCCCAGGTCGTTTCCTTTGTCAACAGATTGTATAGTAAACGAGTGTTCTCCATCGGCATTTTTCAGCTCCTTAATTGTATATTCTGTAACACCGCTTTCCAAAACAGCCCTATATTTAATTTCCTCTTTTGTATAATATAATATTACATGAGAAAAATTATCTTCAACGGGCTCGTCCCATTTCAGGGTAATTTCACCTGGCCCCGGAGTTGCAGTTAAGTTCAAAACTCCAGCAATATAGGTGAAATACTTCTGTGACTGGCGAACCATCAATTCAACGGTGTTTTTTCCATCCGTCACTCCAATTTTAACAACCCTGCTTTCTACAAGAATATTTTCTTTCACTTTTATTGTAATTGCATTTCCTGTAACAGAAGCCGTACACCATTCACTATTCTCGGGAACAATATTAATTTTTGCTGCTCCCTGCGCATTAAGGATCGTTACGCTTTGCTCACCCTGCTCATTATTAAAGTTTACCTGAGTTGTTGACAGGCCGAAGTAACTATTTTCAGGATAAGTGAACTCATCCTTACAGGAAAATATCAACAGGGAAAATATCAATAAATAAACTATCTTTCTCATAATCTTGATTTTTTAATGTTATTCATTCTATTCTTGATAACATTTCCATTATGGCAGTCCATTTTACTTCACCAGGCAAACGGTATCTGTAGTTAATTGTAAATACTTTTTCTTCAGGATCATATTTACATCCATCCAACTGTTCAATCTCGATATTTTTGAATGCTTTTACACGAACAGTATTATCTCTGTTTATTATTAATAATATAGCCCTGTCCTCTATTGTTTTCAAATTATTTGAGCTTGCTATGTTTTCAGGAAATAAGCGTACTGTATTGCCTGATATGGGTACTAATTTTTTATTGGTTGTTATGTTTGACTTGATTCCTCCTTCTGGATACTTGGTACCTCTCATTTTATACATGTTAGAGACAGATGACGAATAGGCATTCACCAAATCAATTTTGTACAATACAAAATTTTTATTTTCATTTATATCATAACCATTTGCAGACTTGATTTTTACAGGGACAATGTACGTGGTGTCAGGTGATAATCCATTAGCATCTACTTCAATTGGGAAAAATGTGGTTGCTCCTACATCACCTGCTTTAATAATTATATTCGTAGAAGGTATGGTATAACGATTATGTGAAAGCAATTTTGCATGTTTATTGAGTTCATTTCCATATTGTCGGTAATTGTATAAGTCCAATTGTTCCGTATCAAGTTCAACAGTTATCAAAACATCCTCCTTTAGTGGCATTGATCCTCCGCTCCCAATCGTAATGTATCCGGTTGAAATTGAGTCATTCATTGCATGGGGATAGGCAAAAATATTGTTATCCCCGCTTTTCATGTATATAATAGCTTTATAATGCTCCGTGTTAAGTAAATCTTTTTCACATGATATGAAAAATAAAATGGCAAAAAAAGCTGTTGATAATTGTTTTATATTTAACTTCATCACTGAAAATTTAATTATTAGTTAATCTTCCCATCCGGGATTTTGATCTAAAGTATGAACTCGTTTAATTTCCTGTCTATCAATAGGAAGTAATACCATTTTATCTTTAAACACACGATTTCTTACTCCGCTATAGTTACAGATTACACGATTATAATAACCATCTTTTTCTGTCCTTTCTGTATCCATCCCCATAATAGGCATTGCTTCCTCTTCTTTAACTATACCCCATCGGCGTACATCATAATATCTCAACCCTTCGTGGAGAAATTCAACCATTCTCTCGGTTTTAAGAACCTCAAAAAAATGCTCCTTTGTACTTACTTCCTCATAAGTAAGCCCTGGTAGGCCGCTTCTATACCTGACCAAATTAAAAGCCCTTTTAATTTCTTCCATATCGCGGGAGAATGTACCTAATGGATTTCCATCAACATCGGTGACTGTATGTGTTTCAGTCAGGTTGTTAAGGCTTTCTGCATACATGAGAAGTATATCTGCAAAGCGTATCATCCCAAATGATTTATTGAGTACGGCGGCATTCGCACCACTCCAGGCATCGTCCGGATGAATATATTTTTTAGGTACATAGCCGGTGATGGGATAGTTTCTGACATCACCTTGAGTGGCCGCACTTCTTCCTGAGTTACCGTCAGTTGAATAAAAAATCTGCACCATATATTTACCCGTCTCGGTTGTAGAATTCATAGGCCACAGACAACCGCTATACCCAATACTTGCATAAAAGCGCGGTTCCCTGTTCATGTACATCAGGCTTACATTAGGTTTGATGGTATAGCCCGAAAAGGCATAGTCCTTTGAGGTAAACCCCTCTTCAAGATAGGAGTACAGACCACTTGAGGTATTAATATCTCTTCCGTCTACCATTTTATATGCATCTATAAATTTTTGAGGAACTGAATAACAATTCCATCCACCAAATGGTCCCGGGAAGTATAGCTTGGTAGCATCTCTGACCCTAGTTGAATTTCTGCCAAATACATACTCGGGATTTTTGAATCCAAGTGTTTCTCCATTAAACATATCTGCATAAGAGTGATACGGATCAATACCTGCAGCTCCTTCAGGCCATTCTTTATAATAATTCCTGTCATGAGTTATTCCTTTTGGCAACTCCGGAGTATCATAAGATGCTTCAACAGTATGTAGTGAATAGTTCATATCCATGACTCTTTTGCATGCGGCAGCAGCAATTGCCCATTTCTTTTCATCATAGTTTTGTGAAATATAATGTTCATTGTCAGATTGGCGGGTAAAACCAGAGAAAAAACTTTTGGCAGCCTGCCCGCCATTATATAACGGACTGGCAGCATATACCCTCAAACGTGCAATTAGTCCATAAGCAGCTCCTTTTGTGGGGCGTCCGAATGTTTGAATTGGCACTGTAGATGGAATATAGGTCGCAGCTATTTCGAGTTCTTTGCACACATATTCAACGCTTTCATCATAGGTAGAGCGAAACTTTTGGTAAGCATCTCCAGGAAGACTGGTGTCATAAATATCATCACCGACAATTAATAATGGACCATAATTGAGAAGCAGAAAATAGTAAGCATATCCCCTGAGAAAATGTGCATATCCAACAATTTCCCGTTTGTCTTGCGCTGTAAGTTCCTTGCACTCATCTACGCGGGTGAAAATGGTATTTGCTTTTCGAATTATCTGGTACAATTGAGGCCAGATATTAAATCCACCCATTTCATTTGCAGTAATCCTGTCAAGAGGGAATCGTTGTGAATAATAATCTGATTCCCACATAGTGAAACCTTCATCGCTTCCTAAAATAGCAGGGTAATAAGACCAATCAAAAACATTGCTTTCATCCGGCAATAGTGCAGCTGTTCCCCATAGATATTTTTCCAAATATACTTTATTTTGAAACACTGAGTCTAAATTGACCGTATCTTCAAAATAATGATCAACATTAAGATAATTACATGAAGACATCAATATCAAATATGAAGAAACGGCAAAAAATAATATTTTATTCTTTTTCATTTTTATCAATCTTGAAACATTAAAAATTAATATACATCTGTAAAGCAAAAGTCATGGGGATTGGATATTCATATCCATTTTTATTTGCTTGTTCAGGATCCCATATTTTAACTTTATCCCAAACAGCAAGATTAGATCCAACAAATTGCATATCAATGGAGCTAACTCCCAATCTGTCTCTCAGTGCGGTAGTTTTAAAATTATAATTAAGCGTTACTTCCTGAAGTCTTAAATAACGGCTGTTTCCTAGCCAGAATGATGAGTAATGGTCATTGTTTTCGTTTCGGCCATATGACAGGCGTGGAAAGCGTGCGTTAGGGTTTTCTGTTGACGGATCGTTTGAATACCAAGCTGGTGTCCATCGGTTTTTTGGATCATTAACCATTGAGAGAACATTGCCAATATTCTCACCATAAAAAGGAATATACCCAAAACCATTATTGTGATAGAAAAAATCAGTGCGCCCTGTTCCTTTAAACAAAACACCTAAAGTAAAGTCTTTGATACGTAATTCGCCACCAAAACCATACATTAGTCTTGGAAAGGGAGAGTATGACAATGGTACTTTATCATCTTCTGTAATTTTACCATCACCAGTAATATCCTTGTATTTAATATCCCCCGGGCGAACTTTACCAAACTGTGTCGGACTATTTCTAACATCCAGTTCATCTTTAAATAGTCCAATAGCTTTATATCCTCGCAAAACATTATACGGTTTGTTTATATATGAAAGATAGTCATATTTTTGATATGGCTGTTCCCAATTTTTAATTTCATTATCTGAATAAGTAAAATTACCTCTGAAGGTGAAAGAAACTCCATTTTTAAAATCATGCATATAGCTAATATTCCCATCCGCACCGTAACTTACCATTGATCCCACATTCCCATATGGCATGGTAATTGCACCCACCCAGGTTGGTAATTGAGTCCTTTTTTGGAAGATCCCATCGCGCTTATCATGAAATAGATCAAATACTAATTCAATACTATTATTCAAAAATTTGCCCTCAATACCGATATCTGCCTTCTTGGCAACTTCCCAAACAAGATTGTCAGCTCCTACAACCGATTCAATCAAACCGGAGCTTCCTCCCCAGCCGGCACTGGCATTGGAGTTGATAATTGTAAGATATGGGAAACGATCATTGGCTATCCGGTCATTTCCTACGGTTCCGTATGATGATCTTATTTTTAGGAAACTAACAAAAGGTATATGTGTTTGCATCCAATTGTACTGAGAGGGAACCCACCCAATCGCAATGGAAGGGAAAAAGCCAAATTGTTCTCCTCTCTTAAAATTTTCAGAGCCAGTATATCCAAAGTTTCCATCAATCATATAAGTATCCTTATAGCCATAAGTAAGTCGCGAAGAAATTCCTTGATATTTTTTGGGTATTGCAGTCATTGAGGTCTTAAACTGTGTATCTTTCTCGCTGCTCATATAGTAATAAAGTAAACCTCCAATGCGATGATCTTCATTGAAAACACGATCGTAATTTAGATTAGCTTCCAAATGGTACTTACGCCATTGTTGTAACAATGAAGAATACTGTGTATCAAAAGCGTTAAGGCGTCTGATCATAATTAATTCACCATTGGTATTCCTGCCGGTTGTTTTATAAAGATCAGGTTGTTTATGACGACTTTCGGTATAATAATTACGGTTGTCAAATGCTCCCTGAATCTTTCCGGTTAAACCCTTTATTATAAAATCAAAGTCCTGATTTATAGCTACAGTTACTAGGTTTTTATAAGACTCATTGGTAGTAATACCAGTATGATTCAACAATACAAACGGAGATAGACTATCATCGGGTCCATATACCGGCAGATTGCCATTTGAGAAACGGGTAGGAACAGTTAGAGGTGTTAGTTGAGCTTGTGCCCTCCAAAGTTTGCTTGTGTTCATATCTCCAGGCAGGTTATTGATGCCAATATAACCATCTAATCCCATATAAATCTCCGTGGTTTTTGTTAAATCAATATCAAGGTTCATGCGATAGTTATAAGTATTATAACCAACTTTCTTTTTATATTTACTTGATAAATCTTGTTTATATGCAGATGATTCTGTAGAAAGCCCCATGCTCACAAAATAGCGAGCTATTGATCCGCCTCCACGTGCGCTGATGTAATGGGTATTCTGCCATGATGTGTTTTTCAATATCTCTTTACGCCAATTTACATTCGGATACAAATCGGGATCCAAACCATATTTTATCAGCTCTAACTCAATATCAGAATAACGTTGCTGATTTCCTGACACTACAGATGCTTCATTGGCTAAAACCGCATAGTCATATGCGTCTAAAAACTCTGGCATTCGATTAAGATACGATAGTTTTATATTTGAACGAATCGTGATTTTCAGCTTCTCTTTTGACCCTCTTTTTGTAGTTATCAATACAACACCATTGGCACCTCGCACTCCGTAAACTGCAGTTGCCGATGCATCTTTTAACACTGAAAATGATTCAATATCAGCAGGATCTACCTGGCTAAGCGATCCTTCTAATCCATCAATTAACACCAATGCTCCGCTGTTGGCTCCAAAAGTACCAATTCCACGAATCCAAAATTCTGCAATGTTTTTTCCCGGTTCGCCACTGGCTTGCATAGAGATAACTCCAGGGACCCTGCCTCCCAATACATTGGTTAGCGAGGTGGCAGGTGTTTGTAATTCAGCAACGTCAACAGAGGTTATTGCTCCTACAACACTTACCTTACGCTGCGTTCCCATACCCACCACAACAGTTTCTTCGAGCATTGTCGTTTGCGGACTCATTGTAATTTTTAGGCTACTCTCAGGCTGTATAACAACATGCTCCAAAGGGGTATAACCTAAAAATGTAAATACCAGTACATCTCCGCGCTGTGCTTTAATTGAAAATTTTCCATTATCATCGGTAATCCATCCTGTTCCGGGACGATCTTTTAAATAAATTGCAACACCGGGAAGAGTTTCTTCAAATTCATCAAATACCAGACCACTTATTGTGAGCTCACTTGAAGTTTTTTGAGCATAGATGAAATTCTCATAACCCAATAGGTACATACATAATATAAGTCCGACTTTGACTAAATACCACGATTTTTTATTTATCTCCATAATGTTTTATTGTATTGTTAACTTTCGTATTGCTCTATTATAATAATCAGCGATATAGAGTGTCCCATCAGGATCTATTTTCATGCCCCAAAACCTATCAAAAAGAGCTTCGTCAGGATCACCGTCTAGATATCCTCTTTTACCGGGAATACCGGCTATTGTTGACACAATGCCATCAGTCGAAATTCTTCTGACACAATAATTATCTGTATCTCCCACATATAAGTTACCATCCTGATCAAAACAAATCTGACACGGATTATTGAACTCTGCCAATTCTTTTGGCCCATCAAGATGACCTTTGACGCCCGAACCGGCAAAATCTTCTATCTCAAGTGTCCTCATATTTATCCTGTATATACGATCTGTTCCGACAATGGGCCCATCTTGTGGAGCCATTGAAGATGGATTTACAAAATAGAGCATATGTTTATCTACTGGATGAAATGCAAGATAAACCTGTAATGTAGTCTGTATCCGGTCTTTTAATATTCCTTTTTTTACTAATGATGCCACTCGTGTTTTTGGATTTATCTTCACTAATTCCCCTTTTGTTGTAATAGTATATAGCATGCTGTCAATTTCTGAAGAAATAAATGAATACTTTCCGGAAAGATCTATCTCATCACCTGGAAAAATTGTTGGATTAATGCGACGGGGCGTCCATTGTTGTTCAGGATCGAATTCATAATAATATGGCATTCCATTCATAGGGAAATAAATAACTTCGTTTTTATAGTCTGTGCACCCTGACATCATTTCACCACTTGTGGAAACATTCATTAGGGTCACAACTGAATTCCTTTCCTCATTAATAAGACGGGCGCGAGCCTTCCATTCTCCAACTAAAATATTTTTTTCTTTATCTACCACCAAATAAAAAGGATTGTCAAATCTGGCTTCAACCAGCGTCCCATCTACCGTCTGTTTTTCACTCGGAACGCCAGAAATTGTAGATACACGAACAAGGGTTTGGTAATAAAAAGGTTTTTCATAATGTAGAGAATCCTTCCCTATTACAACTGAGATCACACAAGTATCTCCAGGCAATCTTGGAGTAATGACGTATGCCAGATTTCCAATTGTTTTTACAACCTTTGCTGGTTTTTGATTAAAATATACTTTCAACTTTGTAGGATCTGTACCAAAATTTGATCCTTTAATTATTACTTGTGATGCCATTCCTCCTGTTTCTGGAAGGAATTCTGTCAACTGAAGAGCTTTTGCCGGATCATGAGGTATTTCCGGATACTTTTCTTTAGTATCATCACTTGAGCAGGCATTTAATCCGACAAGAATAAATGAAATGAAAACAAAAAAGATTTTTTTCATTTTTTTAATAATATTTATTTTTATAATATGCAAGAATCTAATCTATGCTAGATTTAATAATTTTAGAGAAAACTGTTAATCGTGCTGTTTGTTATTAGAAAGCCACTAATAGATATATGATTAATTGTATTTTACAATGCCAGTTTAATAATTTTATAGTTAAATAATGTTTGCCTAACTATCGATCTATTTTAATTATATTTTAATGTTTTTCTTGATTTGTCAATCTTATTATTGTATTTTTTGTTTGTGTTACTGGATTACATTCACATTAAGCTATTTTGTGTTTTTTCCCATTAATCTATTTACCTAAATATATCATAAATTGTTTAAAGATAATAATCACGCAATTAACAGTTTTTTATTTATTATTTAACTATGTAAAATGATATTTTAACTACGAGATATGATATAAATTATTCGTTTCATTCCTTTATACACATACTTTAAAGGGAATGGTTGATACCGGATATTTTTCCCCAAATTCAACATCTGCTATAGTCATTACTGTGATAGTATGCCTAATCCTAATCAGGATCAATTCTCGTACTAAAACAACTGACAAATACAAGACTTACTATAT
Source organism: Parabacteroides sp. (assembly GCA_028707405.1). Taxonomy (GTDB): domain Bacteria; phylum Bacteroidota; class Bacteroidia; order Bacteroidales; family Tannerellaceae; genus Parabacteroides. The sequence goes on from JAQWBH010000166.1 coordinate 9,515, forward strand.
AGAGGCATAATTATTAAGTAAAAACTGCTGAAATCTGATTAACAAGAGGTTGCATAGTAAAGTAGAAAATTATATCAAAAATTACAGAGCGAACTAACAAATATAACAGGACGAAAACTTGCAGAAGAAAACTTTAAAATTCCAAAAGAGGGTATTCGCCGTATCACCATTATCCTGGGATGTTTTATAAAAGAATTCAGCAAAGGAACAATTTCAGTGGCTTCAAAAACTGTATAACTGAAACTTTA
>JAQWBH010000167.1 GCA_028707405.1 Parabacteroides sp.
ACCGAACAGAAGATTAAATGATAAACTTGTTAAAGAACTCGTGGAGTTTGCAGCCATTGCTGCATGACTCATATAGTAAATTTTTAACGGACTATTGTCATAATAAAAAGAACAAAAATAAAAACTCAAATCGTCACGCTGAAAAACAGCCTGTAAAGTATAGTATATCAGTTATTTAAAAGAACATTTTCTAATTTTTAGTGGACACTAATGAAACTGTATATTAAAGTATTCCTAACTTTCTATATCCTCCATTTTTTTAGATTATGCTTCACGGCGCAGGTTTATGAGGCAGTAGCCAATTGGTAGGGCATAATATTACATTTAAATTGTTAAAAACGTTTTTTTTTATTGCATTTACAATTATCTTTTCTAAGTTTGCAACTTAATCGATTAAGTAATTGTATGCGTCCTTCGTTAAAAGATATAGCCAAAGAGTTAAACCTTTCAAAGACAACGGTTTCATGGGTGTTGTCTGGGCGTGCACAACAAAAAGGTATAAGTGAAGCCACAGCCAAGAAAGTAATTGAGTATGCTGTCCAGCTTAACTATCAGCCAAATTTGATAGCCAGAAGCTTGAATACGGGAATAACCAAAACAATTGGGCTGATACTTCCATCCATCTCCGATAGTTTTTATTCAGAAGTAGCCCGGGAAATAGAAGCAGACGCACGCAACAAGGGATATTCATTGATGATTGGAAGCTCGGAATCCGATATTGACCGGGAGGATGAAATTATACGATTGTTTAAGTCGAAAGTGGTAGATGGTATTATTATTGCTCCCACCAAACGCTCGAAGATTGAGATTCAAAGATTGCTGGACGAATCCTACCCGTTAGTGACGATTGATCGTTATTTTCCAGAACTAGATGCATCTTACATTATTATTAATAACCGTGACAGCAGTTATATGCTGACTAAACATCTTATCCGAAAGGGATGTAAGAAAATAGCATTATTAACGACAAATTCTTATTTGACAACAATGACCCAACGGAGGGAGGGTTTCGACGATGCTATACGAGAATCTAAACAAGTGGTTGTTTCAAAATTATATGGAGAAGTTAATTTTGTGGATTACGAAAAAAATATCTATAAAGTCCTGGACGATATTTTTAGAGAGGCGCCGGATGTAGATGGTTTCTTTTTCACAACTCATATCTTGGCCCTTGAGGCTTTTCAGTATTTTCATGATAAAGGGATAAAACCAAACTACGAATTTGCAAGCATACATGAGGTTCCGATCTTTAAAGTTGTGGCACCTAGAATAAATGTAGCCAGAATGCCCATAGAGGAGATTGGAAAAAACGCAGTAAAAATACTGATTGATCAGATAGATACAGTTAAAAAGTATCCAACAAAAAGGAAAAAAATTGAGCCTAAACAGCTGGTGCTTTCATGCTCGTTGGAATTTCGCAGTTAATGTAATTTTTTGTTGCTTTATTTAACCGTTCAAGTAAACCCAGTTTCAATTATTTATTAAAATTATAACAATATAGAGATACCCTATAACAATAGACTTAACCGTTCAAGTAACAGCAGAAGAGATGAAAAAAACAAAGACATATGTCATTTTAAGCCTTATCATTCTTTGTTCATGTGTGAATAGTTCCGTAATAATTACAGACCTACGGTGCGAATACCAGAATTCACCCATCAATATTGATGAACAAAATCCACGATTTACGTGGACATATCAAACCCACAAAACCCGATATGAACAGACAGCCTACAAACTTGATATAGCTCTTTCTCAAAGAGACTTGGAAGAGGGACATTTTTTTTGGACATCGGGAAAAACAAAGGGCAACATAAATCGTGCTGAATATACCGGAAATGAGGGATTAGAATCACATACAAGGTATTATTGGAGAGTTTCTTCTTGGGATCAGAACGATCAAACTTACGTATCCGGTATTCAATGTTTTGAAACTGCAATGATAAAAACATCGGACTGGTGTGCAGAATGGATAACGGACAAAGAAGACAAGTCTTTTGCTCCTGCCCCCATTTTTCGAAAAACATTTCTTGTTGAAAAAGAGGTTGTATCGGCGAAGTTATATATCAGTGCGGCTTCTTATTACCTTTTATATCTAAACGGAGAAAAGGCAACCGATGTAAAACTGGACCCTGGATATACGCATTACAACAAAAGGAATCTCTATTCTACATTCGATATTTCAAGATTACTCCAAAAAGGTAAAAATGTGGTTGCTACGGTTTTAGGAAACGGATTTTACAACGCAGACGCACCGGTTGCTACTTGGGAATTTGAAAAAGCTCTCTGGAGGGATAGGGCAAAAATGATCATGGAAATCCATGTGGAGTACACCGATGGAACAATTGCCATAATACCTACCGACGATACATGGAAAACGTCAACAGGGCCTCATGTCTATAATAACATATACAGCGGTGAAACCTACGATGCTCGTAAAGAAATTCCAGATTGGAAGTTGCCTTATTTTGATGACAGCCAGTGGAGCCTCGCCGTGACAGTAGATTCACCTTCTCCATTACTGGTATCACAAACCATGCAGCCGATGAGGGTTACACGAGAAATACCGGCCGTATCAATGAAGGCATTTGGAGATACTGTTTTTGTGTTTGATTTGGGAATCAATCTGTCGGGGGTGTGTAATATAAAATTAAAGGGGGAGGAAGGGACAAAAGTAACTCTTACTCATGGGGAACTTATCAAAGACAATGGACGGATAGAAATGAGAAATTTAGATATCTATTACAACCCGATGGAAGGGATCGAATTCCAGACTGACACCTATTTCCTGAAAGGAGAAGGGGAAGAGTCGTTCACTCCGGAATTCACCTATCATGGGTTCCGGTACGTTGAGGTCAGGTCTGATAAGCCTGTCCAGCTGAGCAAGAATGATTTGACAGCACATTTTATTCATACTGATTTGGAAAAAACAGGTCATTTCAGCTGCTCGAATGAGCTGTTAAATAAAATATGGGCCGCCACAAATCAGTCTTACTTAAGTAATTTGCACAGCATCCCTACCGATTGCCCTCAACGTGAAAAAAACGGTTGGACGGCAGACGGGCATATTGCAATAGACCTGGCTTTATTAAACTATGATGGCATACTTTTCTATGAAAAGTGGATGGATGATTTTATAGATAACCAAAGGCCGGAAGGTAATATTTCAGGTATTGTACCTACTTCCGGCTGGGGATACGAAGATTGGATAGGTCCGGTGTGGGATGCCGCCCTTTTTATCATTCCGGATGCCATTGAAAGGTATTACGGAGACACTAGAATCATTTACAAAATGTATAACACGTGCGAAAAATACCTGTATTATCTCAAGAGCAGAGAGGATGAAAGTGGAACAGTAACATACGGGATAGGAGATTGGGTCTATTACAAAACCCAAACACCTACCGATTATACCACAACCTGTTTTTATTATTGGGATAACATGTTGATGGCACGTTTTGCAGAAATAACCGGTCATAATAGTGAACCCTATAAAAAGAAAGCCGGGGAGTTGAAGGAGTTCATCAACAAGAAATATTTCAATGCTGAAACCTGGACCTACGCCAATGGTTCACAAACTTCGCAAGCAGTAGCGCTCGCTCTGTCAATTGTTCCTGAAGCGTACGAGGCAAAAGTGGCCGAAAAATTGAATAAAACTGTTGTAGATAACAATTACTTTCTGGACTTTGGGGTGCTGGGAAGTAAATACGTGCCGAGAATGTTATCGAAACATGGATACGCAGAAACTGCATACCGGATGGCTACTCAAGAAGAAGCACCTTCGTGGGGCAACTGGATAAGGCTTGGGTTTACCACATTAGCTGAAACCTGGGTGTTATCACCGGAGTTTAGGGATGCATCGATCAATCATATATTCTTAGGTGATATAAGTGCTTGGATGATCAATACACTGGCCGGGATTAATTATGACGTTGAGCATAGAGGATTTGAAAAGATAATTATTAAGCCCGATTATATTGAGGATCTCTCTTGGGTAAAAGGGGAGTATAAATCGGTCAAGGGTATGATAAAATCGGAGTGGAAAAGAGAAGGGAAAAAAATTACACTTGAGGTCTCCATCCCTGCCAATACTTCGGCAACAATTTTTACAGATAAGGAGATTGAAGTTGGTGGAGGTAGCTACAAGTTTGAATTTGATAAATAACCTCTTACTATTGGAGCTTTTGATTAATATGTCTAACAATTACATAAATACTGCCTATGGAATAGCGATAAATACTGGTTCTTAAGATCGAAAATCTTTTTGATTTAACAAAACAATTCTCGTTTTGCAAGTTTAAAAAGAATAATGTTGAAATGTCTATTGTAAAGTGAGTAAAAACAATAACTCATATTTTAGCCGGGAAGGGCTTCAAGAAATACACTCTAGACCTGAGTAATATGATCTATTCGACTCCGCAATGTTATAAAGCATTACGGGTTTATCCCAGGTCTTCCGAGTATGGAAATGTTTACTGTAAACTTGAATTTTTTTATTAATATACTTTTATATGAAACACAATTTATTTTTATTGGCATTTTGTATGTGTCTGGCGTTTTCAGCAAATGCTAATGCAACAGATGTCCAAGCTCTCTCTTACTTGCCAGAAGACAGGTCTGGAGAACTTTCAATCACCAATATACCTAATAAATCTTTTGGAGAAAAAGAAAGCTACACCATTTATCAACAACAAAAAGAAACGGTTTCCGGAAGAATTATTGATCTAAAAGGAGATCCAATTATCGGAGCGTATGTAATTGAAGTGGATGAACCAGGCAACGGAACAGTAACAAATATTGACGGAGAGTTTTCTTTGCTGGTAAAGAAAAATGCTACACTGGAAATTTCTTATATTGGCTTCGAAACACAACGGGTAAATTACACCTCGGGCCAAAAGATAAGTGTTACGTTGACAGAAAGCCTGGAAACGTTAGATGAAGTTGTCGTGGTAGGATACGGTCAACAAAGGGTTGCTACCGTCACAGGGGCAGTCTCCCAGATTAAAACGGATAAGATCACGGTTGCCCCGCAAGCTAATGTGACAAATATGTTAGCAGGTCAGTTACCTGGTCTGATTACGAAGCAGACTTCCGGTATTCCGGGCGCGGATAACTCAAGTCTTAATATCAGGGGTTTCGGAAGTCCTTTGATTATTGTTGATGGAATAGAAACAGACTTGAATACATTAGATGCGAATCAGATTGAGACGGTTTCAATACTGAAAGATGGCGCTGCATCAATATATGGAGCCAGGGCCGGTCACGGGGTAATTCTCATTACAACGAAACGCGGGAAATCCTCAAAACCTACTGTAACAATTAATAGCTCGTATACCCTTCAGGGTTCTACAAGGGTGATAAAACCAGCTAGTTCAGCAGAACGTGCACAGTTTGAGGTTGACAAGTGGATTAACTCCGGAAGACCTTTAGATCAAGTGCCTTTTACGAAAGAGGAAATACAGAAGTTTAAAGATGGTTCTGATCCAAAATATCTGAATACGGATTGGTTTGATGCTTCAATACGTAGATTTGCACCCCAGCAAAATCAAAATGTTACTTTATCCGGAGGAAATGATGCTGTGAAATATTATGGATATTTTGGCTACAATACACAGGAGACTATCCTGAAAAAGAATGGAGGACACTACGATCGATATAATTTTCAAACAAATTTTGATGCCAAGGTCACAGAACGGGTTACGATGTCAATGGATATGCAGTACTTTAAAGAACAGCGGTTCTACCCATCAGGTGCCGACGGTGTGGGAACAAATAATAATTTCTGGAGAGACTTAATCTACGGTGCTGATCCTACGTTTCCTTCTTCTCTTCCTGATCCAACAAGAATGGCTTATGCAGGAATACCTTATGGTAGCCCATTATTTGCCACGAACTCTGATTTGAGTGGTTATCAAGATAAAAACAATAACATTACTCAACTGAAAGGTGAGGTAAAGTATGATTTCAAAAATATACCCGGTTTGAATGCTAAAGGAAGTGTCATTTTCCGGAATAACTCATTTGATCAGAAAGTGGTCAAAAAACAAATGGATTTTTACACGTACAATTCTGATAATGATCAGTATACTTTTGTTCGGAGTTCACAAGATCCAAAATTCATTAGCAAAGTAAGCAGTGCCAATAGGAAAATTGTGCAACAATATTCGCTAAACTACACCAAGTCTTTTCTTGATGCACATAATTTCTCCGGAATGTTGTTGTATGAATACCACTACGAAAATGGAAATTCCCTTGATGCTTCTCGCGGGGGATACAAATCAATGGCTCTGGAAGAATTGTTTGCGGGTGATCCTACTACTTCAGCCAATAACTCATCGAGTTATAACAACGGCCGCACATCATGGATCGGGCGGTTAAACTATAACTACTTGGATCGATATATGGTCGAAACAATCTTAAGAGCAGATGCCTCATCACGCTTTGCGGAAGGATATAGATGGGGTTATTTCCCCAGCATCTCTCTGGGTTGGAATGTGGCTCATGAAGATTTTATGAAAGAATGGGATGTATTTGATAATCTAAAAGCACGTTTGAGTTACGGATCATCCGGGTACGATGCAGTTGCTAACTTTGCTTATCTTGCAGGGTATGCTTATGATGCTACTTATACAATCGGAAACGAATTGATTTCTGCACTCGTCCCCACAGGATTACCCAACATTAATTTGACTTGGGAGACAATGAAAATTTACAATGCCGGGGTTGATTTTTCATTGTTGAACCGGAAATTGTATGGTGAAGTTGAGTTTTTCTACCGTATACGCTCAGGAATCCCGGGAAGCAGAACCAAATCTCTACCCTCAACTTTTGGTGCTGAGCTACCTGTTGAGAATTTAAACAGTCAAAGTGCGAAAGGTTTTGAACTTAGGCTTGGTACAGCTGGAAAATTGGGAAATTTGACCTATGATATTACTGGAAACATTGCACAATCAAGGTCAAAATGGGTTGATATTGATGAACCTACCTATACTGACCCGGATGAGATTAGGATGTACAAAAATAGCGGAAGGTATACGGACAGGCGTTACGGTTATGTGTTTGATGGATTATTTACCAGCCAGGAAGAGATAAATGAATGGCCTTATACATTTGAGACGCTGAATAATGATAATTCTTCCCTGAGACCGGGAGATGTTAAGTATAAAGATTTAAATGGAGATGGAGTGATTAATTGGCGTGACCAGAGAGAAATTGGGAAAGGTGCTGTTCCTCATTGGACTTACGGTTTAAATATGCTCTTTAAATACAACAATTTTGATTTTTCTGCTCTCTTCCAGGGTGCGTTTGATTATACAACTTACATCGACCTGGAAGGAGCCCCTACTTCTGTTTTCTACAGTAATTACTGGCATTCAGAGAGAAATAACTCATCTACGGCTTTGGTTCCGAGGCCTTCGGGATCATCCACGAATTGGTTTTACTCCGACTACAGAAACCACAACACAGCGTATCTGCGTCTGAAAAACATGTCTCTTGGTTATGAACTGCCCAACTTATTGCTGTCAGAAATTGGTATTAACAGATTAAGGATTTATGTGGCAGGCACGAACCTGTTTACCTTAAGTACTCTTGATAAGTTTGGCATTGACCCCGAGATGCCAGAAGGATACGGTATTGGAATTTATTATCCACAGCAATTTACGATGAGTGTCGGTTGTAATCTTACTTTTTAAAGAATTTAAGTTATGAAAAATATATATATATTAATTATTGCGTTAATTACATTATTTTTGAATTCCTGTAATGATGTACTGGACCAGGTGCCGAGCGACAGGTACACAGATGCACTGGTATGGAACGATCCTTATCTCTTGGATACGCACTTGGCCGAACTTTATGCATGTACGCCGGTAATGATTCAAGACGCCATTACTTTAATGAATTCATGGAATGGTGCTCCTATGAACCGGGATGACAACGGCTGGACTGCTATTATGGGGTTTAGCGCTCAAATGGAAGGAACTGTCAGAACCCTTGAAATTACTGATGAAGCCAAATACAATTTTGGTGGACAGGCACACTTGCTAAGTATGAAGGAAAATGGCATTCAATCAAATGGGACAGAACTACAGTGGTGGGGTAATGCGTATTATACCATCCGTTTGTTGAATAACTTTATTGATCGTGCCGGCGAATCTTCGATCTCAAACGTGGAAGAACGGATTGCAGAAGCACGTTTCTTACGGGCATTTAACTATTTTGCCATGGCCAAACGCTATGGAGGTGTTCCTTTGATTACCAAAGTACAGTCTTTGGATGATGATGAAGATGTATTGTATCCCAAAAGAGCTACTGAAAAAGAGATTTTTGATTTTATCCTTAAGGAAACGGATGAGATATCTGAAGTTCTTCCTTCAGCCAATGATGCCGGACGAGCTAACAAGTGGGCAGCATTGGCTCTGCGAAGCAGAGCTGCATTGTATGCCGCCAGTGTTGCCCAGTTTGGCACTCAACAACTAAATGGTTTATTGGGCTTCCCCGCTGGTGATGATGCCTATTATTATCAAATCTGTTTTGATGCCAGCAAAAAGATCATGACCGAAGGCCCTTTCATGCTGTATGACGAAGATGCTGATAAAATACAGAACTTTAAAAATATATTCTTAAAAAAGGGGAACAGTGAAGCTATCATGGTGAAACAGCATTCAGGCAAGGGTTTCAATGATGGTGGCACCAACAGATGGTCTTGGGATATGGTAGAATGTCCGCGTCCAAATGTTTGGGGTGTCGGAAATTATCATGGCCCTTATCTGGATCTTGTTGAAGAATTTGAATACAAGGATGGAACTCCAGGTGTCATTGATAGGGAATATGCAAAAAATAAATTATGGACCATGGAAGAACTGTGGGGCGAAAAAGATCCACGTTTTTTTGCTTCCATATGGACTAACGGAACATCATGGCAAGGAGCAGTTGGAGGTGTATTGGGAGAGAATACAATTGACATGCACAATGGAATCATGACAGCTGAAGGAACCCTTGTCGATGGTCGTTATGATACCTATAATGGAATTCCTGCTGTGGGGGATCAGTTGGTTCGCTTCAAAGAAGGAAATACCCCCAATACAGGCTTTGGTGTGATGAAGTACCTGGATCCCAATGCAAACAATTTCAATTGGTTTTCTGAATCGACAACTGATTATCTGATTTTCCGTTATGGTGAGATTTTGCTAAACTTCGCTGAAGCTGCTTTCGAGTTGGGAAAACCGGCTGAAGCTTTAGATGCAATCAACCAGATACGTGATCGCGCAGGCATTGCAAGGCTCACCTCGGTCGATAGAGAGAAAATCAGACACGAGCGAAAAGTTGAGTTGGCATTTGAGAACCACAGATATTGGGATCTGAGACGTTGGAGAATCGCTGTGCAATCCTTAACACGTACATATTCAGGATTGCGTTACATTTATGACGCTGCTTCTGGTAAATACCGACTGGATTTTATCGATAATATTGATGGAAGAGCCAAAACACCCACTTTCCCGGAAAAAAATTACTATTTCCCGATTGGACAGGGTCGTATTGCCGCAAATCCAAATCTAGTTGAAAATCCAGGTTATTAATATAAACTTTCCGACGTTCATCAACCGGATGAATGGATTGATGAACGTCGGTCCTTTTTGATTTGAAATTGATATGAATAAATTTGGAATAGCTCTCTTTCTACTTTTCTTCTTTTTT
>JAQWBH010000168.1 GCA_028707405.1 Parabacteroides sp.
AGTCGGCGCTCTGCTGATGATAGATATGGCTCACCCGGCAGGACTGATCGCAGCAGGATTATTGAACAACCCGCTGAAATATGCACATATGGTTACTTCAACAACACACAAGACACTTCGCGGGCCACGCGGCGGCATCATTCTGATAGGCAAAGATTTTGACAACCCATGGGGCAAACGCACTCCGAAGGGTGAGATCAAAAAAATGTCGCAACTGCTCGATTCTGCTGTATTCCCTGGCATTCAGGGCGGACCGCTCGAGCATGTTATTGCCGCTAAAGCTGTTGCTTTCGGCGAAGCACTGGATCCTTCGTTCAAGGTCTATCAGAAACAGGTGAAGATCAATGCAGCAGTAATGGCTCAGGCATTCATGGATAAAGGGTATAAAGTGATATCCGACGGTACCGACAACCACAGTATGCTGATCGATCTGAGAAAGAAATTCCCTGAACTAACCGGAAAAGTGGCTGAAAAAGCATTGGTTGCTGCTGATATCACCGTCAACAAGAACATGGTTCCTTTCGACAGCCGTTCGGCTTTTCAGACTTCAGGTATCCGTGTCGGTACGCCGGCAATAACTACCCGCGGCGCTAAAGAACCGCTGATGGGCGAGATCGTCGAGATGATCGACACTGTTCTGGCCGACCCGATGAATGACAATACGATTGCTGCTGTCCGTACGAAGGTAAACAGCATTATGAAAGAGTATCCCATTTTCGCATGGTAAAATCGTAAACATATGAAAACACTTGTATCAATCTGTATGGGTGCCACGCTTTGTATGTTAGCGGCCTGCGGCGGAGGACCGAAGACGGAGATGCCTTATAATAAAGGCATACACATCATTCCTCAGCCTGTAAGCCTGACACAAAGCGAAGGCACGTTCAAACTCAGCAGAGGCGCCTCTATTGCCGCTTCTACTCCCGAATCAAAAAAAGTAGCGGAATTCTTTGCCTCCAAGATGAAGCAGTCGACCGGCTTCAATATCACCGTCTCGAATAAAGCCTCTTCGGGAGATATCGAGTTAGTGATCGATCCGGTATTAGCCTCTGTAAACAATGAAGGCTATACCTTAGTCGTATCATCCAAAGGGGTTGTAATCAAAGCAAAAACACCTCAAGGGCTTTTCTATGGCATGCAATCGTTCCTGCAACTGCTTCCGGCTGAAATAGAAAGCACAACCGTCGTGAAAAATATCGACTGGACGGCCCCATGTGTTGCCGTCAAAGACGAACCGCGTTTTGCCTACCGCGGATTCATGCTCGACGCTTGCCGCCACTTTATCCCGGTTGAGAACGTAAAGAAACAAATCGATGCCATGTCGATGTTCAAAATCAACCGTATGCATTGGCATTTGACGGATGATCAGGGCTGGCGTATCGAAATAAAGAAATATCCCAAGTTAACGGAAATAGGTTCGAAACGCATCGATGGCGAAGGTACCGAATATAGTGGGTTCTACACACAGGAACAAATTAAGGATGTGGTTAATTATGCTGCTGAACGCTTCGTTACCATCGTTCCGGAAATAGAACTACCGGGACATGAGATGGCAGCAATCGCTGCATATCCGGAACTGTCCTGTAAAGGCACGCCAACGACCCCACGTATTATCTGGGGTATCGAACAGACGGTGATGTGTCCCGGCAAAGAAGACATGTTTACCTTCCTGGAAAATGTGATTGCCGAAGTAGCTCCGCTGTTTCCGGGTGAATATTTCCATATTGGCGGAGACGAATGTCCGAAAGTCAGCTGGGAAAAATGTCCGCTCTGTCAAAAACGTATCCGCGAGGAAGGTCTGAAAGCCGACAAGCAACATACCGCTGAGCAAAAACTGCAAAGCTATGTTGTTCAGCGCATCGAAAAAGTACTCAACGAGAAATATCATAAGAAAATGATCGGCTGGGACGAAATACTTGAAGGCGGTGTTTCGCCAACAGCAACTGTTATGTCATGGCGCGGCGAACAAGGTGGTATCACTGCGGCATCAATGGATCACGATGTGATCATGACTCCCGGGCAATATGTTTACCTGGATCATTATCAGGGCGACAGTAAGATCGAACCGGTAGCTATTGGCGGTTATACTTCCTTGGAAGATGTCTACAAATATAATCCTACACCCGACACACTGATCGGTATTGGTAAAGATCAGTACATTAAGGGTGTACAGTGTAATATCTGGACCGAATATATTTACAACACGGATTTGCTGGAATATCGGATGTATCCCCGCACGCTGGCTCTCGCCGAAATTGCGTGGACGCCTGTTACCCGCAAGGATTACAAGGATTTCGAACGTCGCCTGGACAATGCCCTGGTCAGACTGGACATGCACGAAATCAATTATCATATTCCGCTGCCCGAACAGCCTAAAGGATCATGTGACTTTGTTGCATTCACCGACAAAGCTTCCTTGACATTCACAACATCTATTCCGGAGAAAATGGTATACACTATCGATGGAACAGAACCTACTGAAAAGTCGACTGTATACAGCGGACCTATCGAATTCACTCAGTCCGGTGTACTGAAGATCCGTTCTGTCCTGCTTTCCGGCAAGATGAGCAAGGTCCGTACTATCAAGGTTGAAAAGCAGACTCTGGCTTCCGCAAAGGAAGTAACCAAAACAACCCCGGGGTTGAACGTTCAAACGATAGACAGTATGTTTCTAAGTAGCGACAAGATGGGCGATATCTCAAAGTGGAAAAAATCAGTCATCAAAGATCTGAAAGAACTGGCTATGGGGCTGACCGATAATAATGAAGAGATTGACAAAATCAAGAATCATGCAGCTGTAGCTACCGGTTATGTAAACATTCCGGAAGACGGCGTCTACTACATATCTTCCGATAATGAGGAAGTTTGGATCGACGGCAAGTTGCTGATCAGCAACAACGGCGAAGTAAAACGTTTCTCACGCCACGACAGTTCAGTTGCATTGGCAAAAGGGCTGCATGAAATAAAGATTGTCTTCCTCGGACATATCATCGGCGGATGGCCGTCTGAATGGAATGATGGAAGTGTAAGCCTGCGCAAAGCCGATACGGAGACTTTTACTCCAATCACCCCGAGCATGCTTTCGCATTAATGAAGAAATAGAAATAGAAAAAAAGTATTAACTTACACAGTAAACCCCGGAAGTTTGATCAAACTTCCGGGGTTCCTTTTTAATATATCCTCTTTTGCCTCCAGCTTAAATATGCAAAGAAATCAGGGCTTCAGTAACCCTGACACTGTAGCCGTCAGATAACGGTTCAGTCTCGATAAAGGAATGACCGCTTCTGGATGACCGGCTGCATAGCAAGCTATTTCGTATTGCTGGTAAATAAAGTGCATCCCATCTTTCTCTATAAATGGAGGTGTCTGAGGCAACGGAAAATAAGTATATGCAAAATTATTTTCAAGCATCAGGTTATCTTTTAATTCCTGATCGGTTACCACTTTAAAATACTTCTTCACTCCTTCGCGAAGTAAGTCGCGGAACTCCTGTTCGCTCGTATTCTTCAGCATATCCCATCCGAATTTGCGGCCGTCGTCTTTCCGAAAAGTAACGCCTGCAATCGTTTCCGAGCCATGAGCTCCTCCAGAATAGATATAAGCGGTATCTCCGAAAGTCACCAAACGATTTGTTTCATATGCCCGACCTAACATTCTGTCAGTACTCATCCCGGCATCAAAATCCGAGCTATCAAGCATCTGCAACTGCGATTTCAAACTATCGATCTCCAGCTTTCCATAATAAGCTATAACACTATCGCCAGCATTAAGATCGCCTGTATAAACCGCACCCAATTGTTCGTTTATCCATTCACGGACTCCGCGAAGCAATAAAGAATTACCCTTAACCGGATAATCAACAGATATCCGACACTCTGCGTTCAATCGCCCTTGCTTGATTTTCTGTTGCCAGTCGATATGTTTTGTCGAAAATTCAGAATCACTCCCTCTATTACAGGATGTGACGAAAAAAGAAATACACATCACAATCAACACTGACATTTGTAGAATAAAAGTTTTCTTCATACAATACATATTTAGTTTAAAAAACAAATCTAATCAAAATATATCTGATAGAGCAAAATCGAAATATTATTCACAAAATAAAAAAGGCTATGCCGTTACGACATAGCCTCACTATAAAGGAATTTGATACTTATTTATTACCCATTTGAGCTTCAATAGCTTTCAATTCTTGACCCATATTCAGATTATAATAGATACCTCTCAAGGCAATCATATACTCTGTTTCATTAGGTTTAGCCTCGTGAGCTTTCTTGAAGAATGGAAGAGCCAGTTTAAACAAGTCTTTAGCTTTAGCCGTTTCCTCCTGATACTTCTTTGTATCATTAATAGCATTAGCTTCACTTTGTTTTGCAACACCTTCGTTGTAATAGATACGACCGATATTCGACATGGCATCAACCAACGTCGGATCTTTCTCTAAAGCAGTCTTAAAATTCTTCTCTGCATTTACATAATCCTTCAACCCTGTTTCATAAACACGACCCAAAACATTATACAGATTAGCATCGTTGGGCTTCTTTGCTATTGCAGCATTCAGCGATTCAATAGCCTTATCATTTCTATTTGAATAAATATAGATGTTAATCAGGCTATTCATGAAGTAATCTTCATCAGGGAAAAGTTTTTGTCCTTCAGTCAATGTATTTTCCAAAGATACGGTGTCTTTAACCTGCTCGTATTCATAGCAAAGATACTGATAGACGTCGTTCTGACGATACGGTGTATTCTTTGCACGCTCCAAAGCCTTGATAGCAACCTGCGGATTATTGATCTGAGTTGAAGCAACGCCGGCATAGAACTGAACAGTCATATAGGTTGAATCTTTAGCAGCTGTTGGTGTTCCAGCAAACAGAGGCATATCTGCGATTTCAAGGAATTGATTAAAGAAATCAAAAGCCTTCTGATAGTTCTTCTGATCAAAATAATAAGCACCACCATTAAACAAATATACATGATCTGCGCCCAAGATGCTCTTAACATCCTTTGTAACCTTCAGTTTTACTTTCCCTTTAGCATCAGGAACCTGATCCAGATCTAGTGCTTTCTTAAAATACGGATATACAGCATAAACGGCTTCGTACATTTTTGCTTCATCCGGTTTTTGTCCCAGAATCTGTTTTGTTTTTTCAGCATTGAACTGCTGATCTTCAATAAATCCTGCGACAAACCAAGTCTTAGCATCCTCCTTCGTTTCCGAATTATCCAAGGCTCCCTTAATTAAAGATCTTGCTTCAGTAAAATCCGGATTGGTTCCCTTAGCAATACTTTGAGCGTCATTTACTGCCTTCTTTTGTCCGAAGGCAACAGATGTCGCAATACATAGTGCAACTGTTAACAATACTCGTTTCATTGTTTAGTAATTTGAGATTAATAATCTATTTAGTTAATAATTATTCGTTCTTATCTTGCGGGTCATTTTCTTCAGTCTCATCATTTTCCTCCTCTACATCATCATTTTTTTCTATATCATCAAATGTATCCCGGTTTTCATTTACAAAATGCTCATTTGATTTACTCGCCTCTAAAGCTTCTCGCTGTGCTTTTTCTTCCGCAATCTCTTCTTCTGTCTGCGACATTACTTTACAAACGGAAGCTATCTCATCGCTACGTTTTCCCAAATTTATCAGACGGACGCCTTGCGTTGCACGCCCGATCACATTCAAATCGTTCACATTCATTCGGATGGTAATACCAGACTTGTTGATGATCATGATATCATTTTCTTCTGTCACATTCTTTATGGCTACCATCTTACCCGTCTTTTCTGTTATATTAATTGTCTTTACACCCTTACCACCACGGTTGGTTATACGATAATCTTCAATGCTTGAGCGCTTGCCATAACCTTGCTCTGAAACGACAAGGATTGTTTCCTTTTCCTTGTTCTTAATGCAAACCATGCCCACCACTTCGTCGTCTTTTCCTTCCAGAGTCATACCTCTTACACCCGAAGCGTTACGTCCCATTGCGCGAACCACGCTTTCATGAAAACGAATTGCACGCCCATTGCGGCTGGCAATAACCACATCACGATCGCCATTGGTCATGCATACCTGAATCAAGCCGTCATCCTCTCGCAGCTCAATAGCATTAACACCCTTCTGACGCGGACGCGAGTAGGCCTCAAGCAACGTCTTCTTGATGACACCTTTGCGGGTACAGAACAACAGATAGTGCGAATTGATAAATTCCATATCAGTTGTCAGATTCTTTACACGGATAAATGCGTTGACTTTATCGTCAGACTCAATATTCAGAATGTTTTGAATGGCACGTCCCTTAGAATTCTTTGCTCCTTCCGGGATCTCATACACTTTTAACCAATAGCACCTACCTTTTGCCGTAAAGATCAGCAATGTAGCATGCATAGAAGCCGGATAAATATATTCCACGAAGTCTGCATCGCGCGTTTCAGAACCTTTGGCTCCTACACCTCCTCTTCCCTGAGCACGGAAGTCACTCAGTGGCGTACGCTTGATATAACCCATATGTGAAATGGTGATAATCATTTCATCATCGGCATAAAAATCTTCCGGATTCAATTCTTCGGAAGCGTAAACAATCTCTGTCTTACGCTCATCACCAAATTTATCCTTTATTTCCTGAAGTTCATCTTTAATGACTTTTTTGCAAAGATCATCATTTTCCAATATTTGATTCAAATAAGCAATCAATTTTTCAATTTCTTCATACTCGGCGCGCAACTTGTCTTGTTCCAGACCGGTCAACTGGCGAAGACGCATTTCTACAATCGCATTTGACTGCAGATCAGATAAAGAAAAACGTTCTTTCAAGCGGTTAACGGCCTCATCCTTATTCTGTGATGACTTGATAATAGCTATTACCTCATCAATATTATCGGAAGCAATAATCAATCCTTCCAGAATATGTGCACGTTCCTCGGCTTTTTTCAAATCGAACTTTGTACGGCGGATAACCACCTCATGACGATGCTCGACAAAAGCCTTTATCAAATCTTTCAGGTTAAGTAATCTCGGACGACCATTAACCAATGCAATATTGTTCACACTGAACGAAGACTGTAATGCCGTCATCTTGTAGAGCTTATTCAAAACGACGCTTGAATTTGCATCACGCTTAACGTCGACAACAATACGCATCCCCTGACGATCAGATTCATCATTGATATTTGAGATGCCGTCTATCCTTTTCTCATTAACCAAATCGGCTACATACTTTATAAGCTCGGCCTTATTAACGCCATACGGGATTGAAGTGATAATAATTTTCTCGTGATTATTCTCCATTTCAATTTCGGCATTACCTCTGATGACAATTCGTCCCCGGCCTGTTTCAAAGGCCTCTTTTACGCCGGCATAACCATAAATCGTAGCGCCAGTAGGGAAATCCGGAGCTTTAACATATTTCATCAACTCAGGAACCTCGATATCTCCATTAGCATCAATATAAGCCATGCAACCATCCAACACCTCACTTAAATTGTGTGTCGGCATGTTCGTTGCCATACCTACTGCAATACCGGAAGCACCATTAACCAACAAATTAGGAATTCGCGTCGGCAATACTACCGGCTCCTGTAGAGTATCATCAAAGTTCGGCATGAAATCTACCGTATCCTTATCTATATCGCGAAGCATTTCTTCGGCAAGCTTACTTAATCTTGCCTCTGTATAACGCATAGCAGCCGGACTGTCACCATCCACGGAACCGAAGTTTCCCTGTCCGTCTACTAATGGATAACGCATAGCCCAGGTTTGAGCCATACGGACCATCGCAAAATAAACAGATGAATCACCATGAGGATGATATTTACCTAATACTTCACCAACAATTCTTGCAGATTTTTTATAAGGTTTGTCGGAGGTGTTACCCAGTTCATTCATTCCAAACAATATACGACGATGGACCGGTTTAAAACCATCCCTAACATCCGGGAGGGCACGAGCAACAATCACTGACATTGAATAATCAATGTAAGCGGACTTCATTTCTTCCTCGATGTTAATCTTAATAATTCTGTCTTGATCAACCATTTAGTCTTATTTTTTATACACTCAATATACACTTTCAAAAAAGTCCACTAAGGTACGCTTTTTTCTGCACATTACTAAAGTTTTCTTCTTTAATTTTAGTTTCCAACCCTTTTCCCAGTTCATTAAATAATAATGGCACGATATTTGTTAGGTTTATGAAAAGAGTTTATTATTTTTGCAGAGACACAAATATAACGTATGAAAAATAATTATTCAATCAGACTACTGGATGTTATAGAGTATAGTCGCGAAGAAGCGCAAAGACTCCAGAGCAGCCATATCGGACCGGAACACTTAATGCTGGGCATCATTCGCGAAGGAACAGGCAAAGCCATTCAGGCATTGAAGGACTTGCAAGTTGACGAACAAGACATCAAAAAGAAAATTGAAAATGAAATCAAGAATACAAATGAGCAATTTTCACCGGAAGAATATTCCATTACTCAAACAACTGAGCGTGTTTTACGCATGAGCATGCTGGAATCACGTCTTTTTAAAGAGAAAGAGACCGATACCGAACATCTCCTTCTGGCCATATTGAAAGAAGGATATAATGTAGCTGCCAGGATACTGAACACTGAAGGCATCAACTACCGCAGTGTGTATAATTACCTGGTAAGCGGAACCAATTTAAAAAGGATTGAAGATGATAATAATATGGACAACTACGAAAAGGATGTAGATGAAATAAGCGACGGTTACACTGACGATGAAGAAGATGACGACGATGAATATGCTTTACACCACGGAAGTTCTCATCCAGGCAGCAGCAATGCCTCGCAACCCAAGTCGCCGAACGACACGCCTGTGCTCGACAATTTTGGTACGGATATGACACGTGCGGCAGCTGAAAATCGTCTTGATCCGATCGTAGGGCGCGAGAAAGAGATTGAGCGGCTGGCTCAGATATTAAGCAGAAGAAAGAAAAACAATCCTGTACTGATCGGTGAACCCGGGGTTGGCAAATCAGCCATTGTTGAAGGACTGGCATTACGGATTGTCCAACGAAAAGTATCACGCATACTTTTTGACAAACGGGTGATAAGTCTTGATATGGCCTCCATTGTTGCCGGTACTAAATACCGCGGACAGTTTGAAGAACGAATCAAAGCCATTCTCAATGAGTTATCGAAGAATCCCAACATCATCTTATTCATTGATGAGATACATACAATTGTCGGAGCAGGGTCAGCTTCAGGATCAATGGATGCCGCCAACATGCTGAAACCGGCACTGGCAAGAGGTGAGATACAGTGTATTGGTGCCACAACGCTGGATGAATACAGGAAGAATATAGAAAAAGATGGCGCTCTCGAACGCCGTTTCCAAAAGATCATCGTTGATCCGACAACGGCTGAAGAGACTCTGCAAATCCTTAATAATATTAAGGACCGCTATGAGGAGCATCATAACGTCACCTATACGCCAGAAGCGCTTAAGGCATGTGTAAAGCTGACCGAACGGTATATTAGCGACCGTAACTTCCCTGACAAAGCCATTGATGCACTCGATGAAGCCGGTTCTCGCGTACATATATCTATTATAATCGTACATAAAAGCATCGAAGAACTGGAAACAAAGATTGAAGCAACAAAAAACGATAAATTATCGGCTGTCAAATCGCAAAACTTT
>JAQWBH010000169.1 GCA_028707405.1 Parabacteroides sp.
GGCTTTGCTTCGGCAATAAAATCATCGACACCCGCCTTATTCGCAATATATCGGGCTGTCCAGGGATTATCACCCGTAACCATCACAGTCTTCACTCCCATCTTTCGTAAACGTTCAAAACGTTCACTGATACCGGGTTTGATAATATCCTGTAACTCGATAATTCCGGCGACTTTCTTATTAATACTTACCACTAAAGGTGTTCCTCCATTGCCCGACACTTTTACAATCATATCTTCCATTTCTTTTGGAAAATCGTTGCCACCGGATTCAACAATCCTCCAGATCGCATCATAAGCACCTTTTCGGATCTCTGTACCATCGTCTAGATCTATACCCGACGTCTTTGTCTCGGCGGTAAACTTTATCCGTCTGGCTCCCGATAAAGTTCTGACGCGGATCCCTTTCTCAAGTCCTAGCTCTACAATCGATTTGCCTTCAGGCGTAATATCCGATTCCGAAGACATCACACAAGCGTTAATAAAATCCTTTTCAGAGAAACCTTCCGCCGGATAAAAATTCGTCGCTTTACGATTACCGATAGTTATCGTTCCTGTCTTATCAAGAAGTAAAGTATCTATGTCACCGGCAGTTTCGACCGCTTTACCCGATTTGGTAATAACATTCGCCCGTAACGCTCTATCCATTCCTGCAATACCTATAGCGGATAACAATCCACCTATAGTTGTTGGAATCAAACACACAAAAAGAGATAATAATGCGGCGATCCCAATTGTCGCACCGGTATAATCGGCTAATGGTTTCAAACAGATACATACAATAACAAACATCAGGGTAAATGCAGCCAGAAGGATCGTCAGCGCAATCTCATTCGGCGTCTTCTGGCGTGAAGCCCCTTCAACCAAAGAAATCATCTTATCAAGAAAGCTCTCTCCCGAACGAGTAGTTACCCTTACTCGGATCCGGTCAGAAAGGACTTTCGTTCCTCCGGTGACAGAACTTCTGTCGCCACCGGCTTCACGTATTACCGGCGCCGATTCTCCGGTGATAGCACTCTCATCAATAGAAGCCAATCCTTCCACAATCTCTCCGTCGGAAGGAATAACGTCGCCAGCCACACATTCAAACTCATCATCTTTCTTCAGTTGCGAACTGCTGATGCATTTTCTTTTATCTCCGACAATAAGTTTTACGGGAGTTTCTTCACGTGTTTTACGCAAGCTGTCGGCCTGAGCTTTTCCCCGAGCTTCTGCTATAGCTTCAGCAAAATTCGCAAACAACAAAGTCATGAACAGTATAATCAGCACCAACAGATTATATCCAAACGATCCTTGCGAATGAAAGAAAGCTGAATAACCTGTGACTACCAACATCACAGCCGTACACACTTCTACTGTAAACATGATAGGATTCCTTACTAACACCCGTGGATTTAACTTGACAAACGACTGCATCAAACTCTCCGACAGCAGCTCCTTGCGAAACAAGGATGCCGATTTATCCCCTCTTATACTCATAATGGTTGTATTCAAAACTGTTTGTAAATTATAAACTCAGATATTCCGCTATCGTACTAAGTGCATGAACAGGGAAAAACGACAGTGCCGCAACGATAAAAATTACGACAAACGTCATGACACCAAATGTAGCTGTATCGGTCTGAAGTGTTCCGGCACTGCTCGGAATATATTTTTTCTCGCCCAAATATCCGGCAATAGCCACTTGTCCGATAATAGGCAAATATCGACCAAGAAGCAATACCACGGCACACGAAATATTCCAGAACGGCGTATTATCGCCTAATCCTTCAAAACCAGATCCATTGTTTGCTGCGCATGAAGTATATTCGTATAGTATTTCACTCAATCCATGATATCCGCCATTATTAAACCACCCACCTTCGGCTGCCACAAAGCTAGGCACATGAACGAACATATAAGCAGCAAGAGCCGTACCGGTTAGAATAATAAAAGGATGCAGCAGCGCCACAAGCGAGGCAATCTTCATCTCGCGGGCTTCAATCTTCTTTCCCAAAAACTCTGGCGTTCGTCCAACCATCAGTCCGCTTATAAACACCGTAATAATGATAAATGTAAAATAATTCATCCACCCAACACCTACACCGCCAAACCAAGTGTTGATCTGCATATTCAGCATCTCTACCATTCCCGAAAGAGGCATCATCGAATCATGCATGCCATTGACAGAACCATTAGAGGTTGCTGTTGTCGTCGCACTCCACAAAGCTGTTGCTGCAGAGCCGAGACGCACTTCCTTTCCTTCCATCGCTCCGCTATGCTGCGTAATGCCCAATGCATCAATGCGCGGATTACCCTTGATCTCCTGACTGACGTTTACAACCACCCCGGTCAGATAAGCAAAAAGCATCACGCTGAAGATACTGCCAGCTAATTTCTTTTTTCCGGTATAAAACCCCAAAGCCACTACCAAAGCCATTGGGATAATCATCATTGATATACACTCTACCATATTTGTCAGGTACGTCGGATTCTCCAATGGATGTGAAGAGTTCGCACCGAAAAAGCCGCCACCATTTGTTCCCAACTGCTTAATTGCCACAATAGCGGCAACCGGACCCTGCGACACCACCTGCGTCGCACCTTCCATTGTACAAATTTTCATCTTTCCGTCGAAACTCATAGGTGTACCTTGCAGAACAAGAATCATTCCAAGAATCAGCGAAAGAGGCAACAGTATACGCGTTACGCTAAGTACCAGGAATTTCCAATAGTTTCCAATAGTTTTAGTAGTCTTCCCGGCAAAAGCTTTCATGACTCCTGCCATCGCAGCCATCCCTGTCGCAGCCGTAACAAACTGAAATAACATGACAACAAACAGCTGAGTGAAATAAGTAAGCCCACTTTCGCCGCTATAATGTTGCAGATTACAATTTACAAGAAAACTCACGCATGTATTCAATGCCTGATGCCAACTCTGTGCACCGTTGCCGTCAGGATTGAGCGGCAACACTCCTTGCAGAAGCAGCAACAACATTCCCCATACGAACCAAAAACCGTTGATCACAAGCATCGCTTTCAAGAACTGCTTCCAATTCATCTCTTCATCAGGATCTATGCCGGAAAAACGAAATACGACCCGCTCTAAAGGCCGCATAAAATCGCACGCGCTCTTTTCACCCTTATATACTTTGGCAATATACCTTCCCAGCGGAAAACTAATCACAAGCATCAGGATAACTTGTACTATCACACCCCAAATATTTGTATTCATTTTCTCTTCTCCTCAAAATTTTTCCGGCTTGATAAGGACATACATCAAATAGCCAAACATTACTACACCAATTACAAATAAGATTGTGTACATATACGATTTATTTTTTAATTGTTTCAATCAATATTATATCTCTTGCCAAATCTATACCAGAAGAGATGACTACGATACAAATGTTTATTATACAGTTAACTACAAAAAATAAATGCCAGCAAATAATATAAATACCTTTTCATTTCGATAAGGATTCCTTCCATTTTGGAATAGTGTAAACTGTTGTTACCCTAAACCAGTCAACAATGGTTTGCTCATTTCTTGCCACCATTGTACATCTCATTTTTATGATCGTCTTGATTGTGAAGAAAAAATAATATACAATTCCGAATATGGATTAATATTTACTACATATTTGTATCAACCTTGATATAAGATAATTATCACATCCGGTCAATACAAGGTATGTTACATGGAAAATTGTCTATCTTTAATAAAACGGGGAAATATTTGTGAGGACTTAACAGAATAAGAAATGGTCCGGGCGAATATCCGGAATTGAAATATTTTTCCATAGCAGAAAATAGAAATATAATGGCTTCTTCATATCGTAAAATTATCAATTACGATTCGACCGCATTTTTCTATCTGAAAGTAAAAAAGACTATTTGGAATTTGAATTTGTGTATATGGACATACACTGATAAATACGTTTATATTGGTTCCTACAATAAAGTCTTTCAGGGATTCTTTACGTTATATTCAAAAATGAATAAGCGCATTGACTGCGCAGAAAATAATAGATGACATGTTTTTGAAAGGAAATGTAATCACAGTCTCTGAAGAAAATCTTCCTCATAGCATGAATGGTAATGATATTCTATGGCCTTGGGGTCCCAAATATCTAATAAATGGCTACAAACATTATATGTCATATCTGTCTGAAACCGGTCGAAAAGAATCCCGAAAGAAGTATCCGGAACTGGTAAAGATCTGCACTACATTGAAAGAAAATGACAATGCGGTCATATTACGTATTAAAGTAAAAAATTTCTCATAAGACAGTGAATTAATTTTGACGTAAACCTGATTTTCAACTTAGTTCTGCATTAGATATCCCGCCTTTAGTGGTACTGACGTAATAAACAATGTAAAAAACCTTTGATCTATTTTCTTCATATTTGTATTCTTTATTTGCTTAGTAATAAATTATTTATCTACCTTAAATAAGTACCTACTTCAAAAAAAAAATCCACGATAGGGGTGAAATCCGACATAGTTGTTTTAGCCATAAAGAATCAATCATCATAAAATGAAAAATAAACTTTTTTCTCAAACACAAACAATGGAAGAAAAGTAATAGTCATAATTATAGTATATTTTAAAATAACAGAAATGAAAACAATGAGAATTTTAAGCATCTTGTTCCTTGCTGTGCTGGCAGGAATGAACACAAACGCACAAGAAAAAAGAGGAGCACAAGTATCGTTTATTTATCCGGTCGGGACAGCCGGAACCAAGTCTGTAGATTATACGAACAATTTTTCATTCAATATTATCGGAGGAGTGAATGGAGGAGTGAATGGATTTGAGTTAGGGTCAGTGGCAAACATCAATAAAGGGGATGTCAATGGATGTCAAATTTCGGGAGTTTGCAATATAACATCAGGTAACAATAAAGGCGTTATTATTTCTGGAGTAGCAAATTTAACAAAAGATCAATCAAAAGGTACAATAATTTCTGGCGTGGCAAATATTTCCGGCTCGCACGAAGGACTGCAGTTATCCACTATTAATTTTGTTAAAAATGACTTATCCGGCAGTCAAATCGGCGTAGTAAATTATACTAAAAAAGGGAAAGGTCTTCAATTCGGTGTAGTAAATATTTGCAGCGACGATGATGATGTTCTACCGATTGGTATTATCAATGTGGTCAAAAATGGATATTATGCCTTCGAAGTATCGACCAATGAACTGTTTCAGACAAGCTTATCCTATAAAATGGGGAAAGAAAAATTTCAATCCATATTCAGAGTCGGTATTGGCGAACACAACCAAAAGTCGGTGTTTAGTACCGGATTCGGTTTAGGCTCGATTCTCCCGATAAAAGGCAACCACAAATTGAATATGGAACTGATTTGTGATGATATACACTACGATTGGAAATGGGGAGACGATAATTTGAATCTGTTAAACCAGTTCAATCTGAATTATCACTATCAAGCAACAAAGCATTTAGCCATAAAAGCCGGTCCAAGTTTAAAAACGTTTGTATCCAATCAAAAAGAAAACGGAAAATTTGCTGATATTATCAAAATGCCGCATACGCTATTTGAACATACAGGAGAAAAATGCAAAGTTGCAGGATGGATTGGTTTTAATGTCGGAGTCATATTATCTCTTTAAAAGGAGGTTAAAATAAAAAATATATTATATTTTTGCTGAAATTAAAAATCCGACTTGATAGAAACTCTTGCAAATACTTGGCAGACAAAGGAGGGATTCGAAATGCTGTTTAAGCAACATTACGAACCCCTTTGTAGCTTTGTTTTTGGTATGGTCAAGGACTACGACACTAGTGAAGAAATCGTTCAAGAGCTTTTCGTTAATTTTTGGGAAAAACGGAATGAAATTTCTGATGATATTTCGATAAGGGCGTATCTGTATCGTGCAGCACGAAACAAAGTGCTGAATCAGATAAAACATATCAAAATAAAAGAAGATTTCAAAATATTCAATCAAGAGGAAATGTCTGATACTGAACAAAACATCAGCAATCCGGCAGAAACGAGTGAATTGCAAAGAATGATTGCTCAAGCATTAAATAAATTGCCTCCTGAACGTAAAAAAATATTTTTGATGAGTCGCGAAGAAGGACTTAAATACAAAGAAATTGCCGATGAATTAAACATTTCAATAAAAACAGTTGAAAATCAAATGGGGAAAGCTTTATCCACCTTACGTACCGAGTTGTCCGATTATTTACCGGCTATAATTATTGTAATTAGCGTTGGAATAAAATAGACAAAATGAAATTTGAACAGATATAAATTATAAATGAACGAAAAAGGTCCACATATTGATAAAAATGCCATTGCAAAATACCTTTCGGGCGAAGCCAATGCGACCGAAATAGGCGAGTTGATGGATTGGATAGAAGCTTCTGATGAAAATTTGGAAGAATTTATTCGATTTGAGAAGCTGTGGTCTGCGTCAACCGTTCACAAATCTGTGGATACCAACAAGGCTTGGGAAAAAGTCAATAATCACATTTTCTCAAAAAAGCATCGTCTCAAATCTCGCTACTATAAAGTAGCTGTTGCAGCAGCCGCTATTGCACTTATTATTGTCGTTGTTCAATTTTTCAATTCTGAAAAGACACCAACACCTCCACTGTTTGCTGTTACAAGCACAGACAATACGTTAAATTCCACTTTGCCGGATGGTTCGGCCGTTTTGCTTTCGGAACGCTCAAAAATCGAATATGCATTTGATGTTCAAAAGCATATTCGTTTAGCAAAACTTTCAGGAAAAGCATTTTTCAGCGTTAAGAGGGATGAGAAACAACGATTTGTTGTTGAAACTAATCGTGGCGGAGTAGAGGTTTTAGGAACAAAGTTTTCGGTTAATGTAATGAAAAACAACAATGTAATGGTCGATGTTTTATCAGGAAAAGTCAAGGTATTTTTACCCCGTGCTTCAAAAGACACTCTGTCGATGATAATAACCGATGGAGAAACAGCCCTTATTTTGGTAAAAAACGACACTATTATCAAACAAACGCAGGAAGCATCTGCATTTTACACCATAAACAAAACAATCACCTTTAGAAACATGGAATTATCTGCTATATTTACCGAACTGGAGAAATGTTATGCAGTAAACATTAGAATTGACAATGCGGTGGACAAAAAACTCCGTTTTTCTTCTTCATTTAAAAATAATTCACTGAACGAAATATTAACCGTCATCACGCAAACACTGAACCTCGATTACACGAAAAAGGGAAACACATATTACATAACAAATGGAAACGATGAACAATAAAATCAGATATTTCTTATTGATTTTGATTCTTGCAACACAAAACGCTTTTTCACAAGTCGATTTGCGTTGCAAAATATCCATCAATGTGCAAAACTTGTTCATCCCGCAAACCTTGCACATCATTGAGCAAGACAATGATTTCTTTTTTGCCTACAATCCCAGGCAAATTCCATCGAATGACAGAATCTCGATCAACAAAAAGAATATAGCACTAAAACAGGCATTGGATGAAATTCTATCAAATCGTTTTGCCTACACAACAATTGGGAACCACGTTATTTTACACCTGAAGGGGATAAATACAGCATCCGAAGACTTTATCGTCATTGGGGTTATAAAAAATTCCAATGGCTTGCCCCTAGATTCGGCGATTGTTTATGCTGTTAAAGAAAACAAAGCGGTAATTACAAACAATGATGGTACATTTCGTCTCAAATTGAAAGAGCCATCACAATACATTCATGTAAGTTGTCCTAATTATAAAGACACTCTTTTAATTGCTAAAACCATGGATGGAGAGAAGATCATTGAATTATATCGTGAAACTATAGATAATAATGCAATCATATCGCCATTAGAAGCTGGAAGAATAGATATTTCGTCCACCCAGGCACAATTTGAAAAAATATCCCTAGTCAAAAATTTAGTTCCACAATCGGCACTATACCTTAACCGGCAAATCAAGACAAACCATCTGATACCCATTCAGGTTTCTTTCTTGCCTGGCATGGGCTCGCAACAGTTAACCAAGGGCTTAAATGTCAATTGTTTTTCGTTAAATATACTGGCAGGTTATTCCAAAGGAGTATCCGGTTTTGAAATTGGAAGTCTTGCCAACATCACAGGTGGCAATATCAAAGGTGGACAAGTCGCAGGTATTGCTAACATCGTAAACGGACAAGTCAATGGCTTGCAACTTTCCGGTATCTTCAACTATAACTTCAACAAAATCAGCGGATCACAAATCTCCGGGATTGGGAACATTAGCCTGAATGATATAGAAGGTCTGCAGATTTCCGGTGTTTTTAATAACAACAAAGGAACGATTAATGGAGCACAAATCAGCGGCGTTTTGAACACTAATTCAGGTAGAGTAACAGGATTGCAAATAGCAGGCGTTGCCAATATTCAAACCAACGAAATAAATGGATGCCAACTCTCCGGCGTTTATGAAATTGCTTCAAGCGTGAAAGGAGTACAACTCTCAGGAGTTATGAGCTATACAACCCAAAATGTTACTGGTGTACAAATCAGTTCTATTTTTAATAAAACAAAGACTCTGAACGGATTACAGGTCGGAATTGTTAATATGGCAGATTCTATTGAAAATGGTCTGCAGATCGGACTGTTTAACATCGTTAAGAACGGATACCGTACTTTCGAACTGACAAAAGACGAAACATATTATTTCAATTTTATGTACAAAACCGGAGGCAAAAGACTATATTCCATCTTGAATGCCGGAATCGGAAAAAACAAAGTCGGCATCGGATACGGTATTGGATATATTCAACCGGTTTACAAAAAACTGTCTGTAAACATGGATGCTATTTATACAACACTTCTTGCAACAAACTCATCTGATACATATCAGGGGAAAATATCGAATTTCCGATTGGGTGTCAATTACAGTCTTCAAAAACATTTGACCCTTACAAGCGGCTTGTCTTTCAATATCTATGATCCAAACAAAGAGAATGAAAAAAGCCATTCCGCAGAGAAGATATCATTTAGCGGAAACAGCAGCAATATCATCTCACAGGCATTTCAAAACAATCAGAAAGCAATGTGGTTCGGATGGTTCTTCGGAGTAAGATTCTAATAGAAAACTCCCTTCTCTGTTTCTGCAGAACGATTATATGACACATTTTTAATAAACATGTGTGTCTGAGGTTTAGAAACCGATGGTGGTAATATTTTTATTTTTAGCTAGATACTATATACATTAAACTCTTTTATTGTAAGTCAAAACAGAATCCGAAAAAAATTATTTTTTAAAATAATCACAAAATAGTGTAACATACAAAAGACCTATTCGTCTATACCTGTAAATAGAGTATATTCCCCTAAACCTGATAAAAATTGTGTTTCTCGAATGAAAAAGACGATCAGGTTCATTGATATTTAAATTTAAATATTGCTGTCCGATAAAACCCACAACAGCATATAGATATGCCCGGAAGCTTCCTAAAATGGTACTTCCGGGTTCTTTTTTGAAATACAAGCCCCTTAATCAAAAAGTGATGTTTCCGGAGGACTTCCCGATGTAGCTTCCAGGCATGTTTCCCAATCCCTTTCCGGGTGATTGAAGAGGGTATAGAAGTTTACATAATACA
>JAQWBH010000170.1 GCA_028707405.1 Parabacteroides sp.
CCAATACAGATTTAAATTACAAAATATTAAATAATCAGGTGGTTGTTTATCGTGATGACTCTAAAGTTTTAAATAATGACGATCAAGAAATTATTTCAGAACAGAATACTCAACAACAAAAAAGAGAGATTACGGGAAATATTACTGACCAGAATGGTGAACCAATAATTGGTGCCAATATTGTAGAGAAAAGTACTACAAACGGTACAATAACAGATGTAGATGGGAATTTTTCGTTGCAAGTAGAAGAAAATGCTGTACTTCATATTTCATATATTGGATATTTATCTCAGGATATTAACGTGACTGGGGGGAAAAAAATCAATATTGTGTTAGAAGAAGATGCAAAAGCTTTAGAAGAGTTGGTAGTCGTGGGATACGGTACGCAACAGAAAATCAATTTAACGGGTGCAGTTGCTCAAGTTAGAGGAGAGGTACTGGAAGACCGTTCTGTTATAAATATCGGTCAGGCGTTGCAAGGAACAGTTGCTAACCTAAATATCACTTCTTCCGGTGGAGGAGCTCCGGGAACAAATCCCAATTATAACATACGCGGTTATACCGGTTTTTCTTCAGACGGATCGACGTCATCCCAAGCACCATTGGTTGTTATTGACGGTATACAAGGAGGAGACATCAATACCATCAACATGAATGATGTAGAGAGCATAAGCGTTTTGAAGGATGCAGCTTCTGCCGCCATTTACGGCTCGAGTGCTCCTTATGGTGTTATCATTATTAATACAAAAAGAGGGAAGAGCGGGCAAAAACCCACCATCACTTACAACAACAACTTAATGTTTTCTCAACCGATTAATCTACCAAAGTATATGAAGTCAATCGACTTTGCAAATATTTACAATGAGGCTAGTGTAAATGCAGACGCAGGACTGCGTTTCAATGAAGAAACATTACAGCGGATACAGGATTACCTCGACGGAAAAATCACAACCGAAACAATTGCCAATCCCACACCGGGTGCTGACTCATGGTTTGAGTGGGGGAATGCAAATGCAAATAATGACTGGTTCAAAATCCTCTATAAAGATGTTTCTTTCAGTCAGCAACATAATGCGAGCATTTCAGGTGGCACAGAACATTCTAATTATTATATCGGACTAGGTTATATTGGTCAAAAAGGCGTGTATAATTTTACGGATGATGCATACGATCGTTATAATGTACGTGCCAACACATTTTCAAAAATTACTGATTGGTTGGATTTCAATTTCAGAGGAACGTTTATTCGCGGAACTAGAGATTATCCGGAAGGAGAGTGGATGAAAATGCTGGCGGCCCGTAACTGGCCTACTGAACCTCTATATGTTCCGAATGGCAGTTTTGCTTCGGAAAACAGGATGGCAGGATTCGTCAATGGTGGTAGGACCAAAAACACTACTGACAATACAATATTAACCGGAGAATTTGTTATTCACCCGTTAGCAGGTTGGGATATAACAGCCAACTATGCGTTTGATGGTACGTATATTAATAATTCCAGACATTATAAAACAGCATATGTGACACGACCCAGTGGTACCGAACAAGCCGTAGCAGGTACACCTAATGGGTTTAGACGTTCGAATAGTAAAAACCAACACCATACGATCAACCTTTTCACCTCCTACGAAAAAAAATGGGGTGATCATTCATTCAAAGGATTGATCGGATTTACTCAGGAGCTTTATGAAAATTTATATTTCACTGGACATAATTCTTATCTATACTCAGATGAGCTACCATCATTGGCTTTGACATACGGTACATCTCCAAGTACGTCCGATACTGCTTCGCAATTGGCTATTCGCGGTGGATTTGGACGGATCAATTATAACTATAAAGGGAAATATCTAGTAGAGTTTAACGGAAGATATGACGGTACATCCCGCTTTCTAAAAGATGTACGGATCAAGTTTTATCCGGGAATATCCGCAGCCTGGATACTATCAAATGAATCATTTTGGAATCCGATTCAAAATATTGTCGGTTATTTGAAGATAAGAGGTTCCTATGGACAACTGGGTGACCAAGGGTTTACCAGCAATTATTATCCCTTCTATCCTTCTATGAATACGGTGAGCCCTGTCGGTTCCAACTGGTTGTTCAGCAGTGGAAAGGAAGCATATATCAATCAACCAAGTTTAATCAACAATTCCCTTACCTGGATAACTACTAGTACATTAGATTTTGGAGTTGATCTCACTTTCCTATCAGATCGTCTGAATATGAGTTTCGATTGGTATCAGCGAAAAGCTGATGACTTTGTAGGACCTGCAGAAGATTTTCCAGCATTACTCGGAGCTTCGGCTCCTCAGGTAAATAATTCCGCAATGGTAACTCAAGGTATTGAACTGACCCTAGGCTGGAAGGATAAGGTTAATGATTTTTCTTATGGTGTAAGTGCTGTATTGAGTGATTACCAAAGTGAGATACTGAAATATCCAAATGAGACGGGGTTGAATACAACTTGGTATAAAGGTGGAAAATTGGGGGATATCTGGGGATATGAAACCGTTGGATTTTTTCAAACGGAAGAAGAAATTGTTTCAGCTCCTTCACAAGAAATATTTTATAGCCGTTGGACACCCGGTGATATTCGTTATGCTGACCTGAATCGCGACGGTATTATTGATTGGGGAAACAATACTCTGGAAAACCCTGGTGACCGAAAAGTAATTGGGAACTCAACTCCTCGTTATTCATTCGGAGTAAACCTAGATGCCGAGTATAAAGGTATTGATTTAACTATTTTCCTCCAAGGCATAGGAAAAAGAGATCTTGTGTTCTCAAATGCAAATGTATGGGATGGTGCTTATTTCTGGGGTATTACCGGAGATAGTTATACTGGTATGTTAACAACAGAACATTATGACCGTTGGACTGAAGATAACCCGAATGGTTATTTCCCTAAATACTATATGAGTGCCGAAACCCGAAAAAATACACAAACGCAAACTAAATATATGCAAAGTGGGACTTATCTGCGTATAAAAAACATCCAATTAGGATATAGCTTACCATTATCGCTAATACAAAAAATTAATTGTCAAAAACTTCGTGTTTTTATGAATATCGAAAATCTGGCAACTTTTACAAGCCTAATCAAAACAATGGATCCAGAATTTGGCACGACGGACGGAAGAATTTATCCTTTACAACGGGTGTGGGCATGTGGTTTAAATATTACTTTTTAAAAAAACAGAATATGAAAAAACATTGTTATATTTTCGTTCTAATAGGAATCTTCGGATGGATGACTTCTTGTAACGACAACTTTCTTGAGCGTTCGCCTCTGGTAAACATCAGTAATAATGATTATTGGAACTCAATAAATGACTTAAGCTTGTATGTTAATAATTTTTACAACCAAAATGGCTTATTGCCATCATATACAGGCTGGGGCGCAGGACCATACATAATTGATGCTTCAGATGGGAGTGATACGAATATTTCAACAGTTTATAATAGGAGAATGAATGGGGAGGGCACCCTGCCTTCATCCGGTGGAGGGTGGTCTTCGGGAGATTGGTCATTGCTACGCAATATCAATTATTTTATGGATAATTACGATCAGGTAAATGCAGATTGGCAAGATGTAAAGCAGTATGTAGGTGAAGCGCTTTTTTTTAGGTCTATTTTCTATTTTGACAAATTGCGTAAGTTCGGTGATTTACCTTGGGCTTCAACTGTTATCGGAACGGACTCCGATGTACTCTTTTCATCTAGATTACCACGTAACCAAATAGTAGACTCCATGATGCTTGACCTTGACAGGGCTGTAGAGTATATCCCGGCACGCGGAAACGGTAGCTGGACCGGACGGGTAACAAAAGAAACTGCTTTGGCTTTACAGGCAAGGATTGCTCTATATGAAGGGACATGGGAGAAATATCATGCATTGAAAGACACCCCCTTTAAAGTAAACGGAAGTGATGGTACAAAATATTTCCTTAAGGCGGCCGAAGCCTCCGGCGCGCTTATGGCGCTAGCGGAAGCAAATGGTTATCCCGCTTTGGATAATGTCGGGGTTGAAGACGGATATTGGAAGCTCTTTAACCAAAAAGACTACAGCAACAGTAAAGAAATACTTCTCTGGCGCAAATATACGATTACCGAAAGTATTACAAACACTTGGGTGCGTTATTCCTGGTCTGGGGGTGGTAGAGGTCTTTCTAAAAATATGGTTGAGTCCTATTTATGTAAAGATGGAAAACCTATTTCCGGCAATCCGCTTTATATGGGAGACAGAGATTTGAAATCTGTAGTTACCAACCGGGATCCTCGTTTGAATCAGACGATTCAGGTCGATGACGGTAAACATGTTATATGGTATAACCCCGAGACCTGGTTCACAACCCCTACGTTTGAAATAAATGACGGTTCGAATACTTCCACTGGCTATCAATTATACAAAGGACATACCGGAGATTATGATGCATATAATCTTTCATCCAGTACACAAGGCTGCATTTATTTTCGTTATGCGGAAACATTACTGATTTATGCGGAAGCAAAAGCAGAATTAGGTACAATTACGCAGGACGATATAGACAAGACCGTCAACCAACTTCGTATGCGTGTGGGCATGTCGAACGGTCTATTGGATATAGGTAATATTACAACCGATCCCAATTGGGAGTTTCCCGAATTATCACCATTATTGAACGAAATACGTCGGGAAAGAAAAGTTGAAATGGCTGGAGAATGGTCTCGAGTAGATGATATCTTTCGTTGGGCTGCAGCCGATGTACTTATCGTTGGAAAAAGGCCACTAGGTGCCTATAAGAATCAATGGTTAAATTATCCGGGGGCTACGAATGACTTTCTTACTGCATTAAATAATGTATTGATAAATGAAGAAGGCTATATTGATCCCTATAAAAGGTATGCAACGCTAGATAATGGATTCCAGTTTAACTTGAAAAGGGATTATCTGCTTCCGTTACCCACGAACGAGTTAACGCTAAATCCCAACTTAAAACAGAATCCAGGTTGGTAGTTCTTTGAAAAAATAATCCCCTGGAGGTTTTAGGTGCCTCTGGGGGATTACAAACACAAATATAACATCATTAAAAATAATTATGAGAATCTATCAGATACTATTCATAATACTTTGTCTGGCAATCATAGCGTCATGTACTAAGGAAAATGAAATAGCAATTAACGAATTGATGCTATGTGGAAATAATAAAGTCTGGATTATTGATAAAGATAAATCCTTGAATCAGAAAACTAAAATAATATGGCAATGGGAAAACACGGACGTATACGACCAAACACCTGCCAGGTACCAAAAACATTTAAGTACAATAGCTGAATGCAAATATGTAGATAACGGTACAAAGATTCTATTGGCGGCATCCAGTGGAGGTGTCATACTTATCGAGCGAAAAACAAAAAAATGCCTTTTTTATGCTTATGCTCCAGCGGCGCATTCCGCAGACCTTTTGCCGAGTAATAAAATAGCCGTAGCATTATCTGAACATAAGGAAGGTAATAGTATTGAGATTTATGATATTAACCGATCAGAACAGGTTTTATTTAAGGATTCTCTATTTTCGGGACATGGAAGCGTATGGATGGAAAACCGAGATAGGTATTATGCTCTGGGGTATGACGAGTTAAGGGAATACAGTCTTGTAGATTGGAATACGGAATTTCCCAAATTGAAATTAGAACGTGCCTGGACCATTCCGGGCGAAAGCGGGCACGACCTTGTGCCCATTTCGGATAATGAACTTTTACTCACAGAGAATCTTGGCGTACATAAATTCAATATTGACGAAGAAAAATTTGAAATATTTACTCCATTACATAATATAAAAGGGGTTAAATCAGCTAATTATAACAAAGAAAGCGGTGAGATAATATATACCAAATCTGAAATTAGCTGGTGGACACATAATATCTATATCAAAAATCCGGATAAAAGAATAATCATCCCAGACATAGATATTTACAAAGTTCGACCTAACCCTTTTTAGTCTTTAATCTTAAAGTGGTTTAATTCCCCGACCCTTGGGTCGGAAACAAATAATAAAGTCCATTTGATACCTCGGGGCTTACCCCGGGGTTGTTCATTTTTACTTTTCAAGCAAAAAATCATCCTTTATCAACCCATTATTAACAAGTTATGAAATACTCAAGAAGAAATTTTATTAAAACTGCAAGTATTGCAACCGTAGGATCTTTTATTCCCGCAGACATTTTACCTGCTAACAAGTCAGCATTACAGATAAATGATAATATATCAAAGATAGCATTGACCGGTAATTGTGGATACGATACAAGTTCAGTAGAAAAGGCTTTGAATGTAAATCCAGCTGTAATGCCATTAACAGATTGGAAACTGGGTACCTCATTAAGCCTCACGACTCCTGACATAGAAAAGAATATGTTGATATTAAAGGAAGCCGGAATAGACTATGTAGAAGTCGGAATGCATTCGAGTAAGGATATGGAGCTGGCAAAGATCATAACACTGGTAAATGATTATAAAAAAGCAGCAAACATCACTGGTATCAATATCTGGTCTATCCATATTCCTTTCGGATGGAATTTTGACATCTCGCTTCCTGATCCTATTTTAAGAGAAAGAAGTCGACAGGAAATATTATTGACATTAAAACTGGCAAAAGGGTTGGGGCCTTATCAAAAAGCAATTTTACATCCCAGTTATGAACCAATTGACGAGGCTTTACGAACTGCACATATCGCATCGTTCCGCACAAGCATGAAGGAATTAGGTCCCTTGGTTGAAGAAGAATATAATGTTCGTTTAGCCATTGAATGCTTACCCCGCACATGTTTGGGCAATAGTGCATCGGAGATGATGATGCTTGTTGGAGATATCCCATCGGTAGATGTTTGCATGGATACCAATCACCTACTGAATGAGAAAACCGAATATTTCGCAGAAAAGTTAAATAATCGTATCCAAACAATTCATGTATCCGATTATGATGGTATTGACGAGCGACATTGGTTGCCGGGAAAGGGAATAATCAATTTCCCAGCTGTGATCAATGCTCTAGTGAAATCCGGTTATAAAGGTCCATTTATGTACGAAGTATCCATCAACGATTACGATAACGATATGCAATCTTTTGCCAACGATTTGGTATCCGTATGGAAAAATCTCATAAAAGGCTACGAGGCGTATATTAAAAGAGAGATAGAAGATAAATAAAATACTATCTATCATTATAAATAATCTGATTTTATTCATTGTTCTACATATTACTTAACAATATTCCGCCTGACAGGAACAACAATGAAGCAGGAAACACCGCCACATTATTTAATTGTCGATAAAGCCAATACTCTTCCTGTAAGAATAGCATATAGTGGTTCAAAATACGTAAATTGAGATTACGACAGGAAACTTTCAGGCATTTGTGGTAAAATCAATGCCATTACAGACTGTTCGGATTGAAACAATAGTTTGTATTCGACAATATGTAAATCAAAGACAGAACAAACTTCTCGGAATGATCTCATAGTCGAGATATTATTATATTTTCATTCATTTAAAACTATTTTCATGAAACTTTCTCTTTCCCCTTTTTTCTTTACATTCGCATTACTAGTTGCCGGATGTACTCATTCAGTAACGAATACTGTTAGATGCGTTCAGTTGGATCCCTTGGAAAAAGTATTCACTGAGGAATCGTATTTTGTAGAAAACTTTGATACTGCCGCTGTGGCCAAAGGCGAAACTGCTACTTTTCAGTTCGTATTAAGATGTGCATTTCCCATCCATAATTTAAAAATTGAGGCGGAAACTTTGGTAAACGGGAAGCAACAAATTGATCCTTCATTGAAAGCGTTTGTCGGATTTACTCGTGCAGGAGCTCATACTGTGAAACACTCAAAAGATGCAATATTCCCAGTTTCAGATTATTATCCTGACTGTTTACATGAAATTGAATCTATAGATGTTCCACCCATGCAAAATCAACCTGTATGGGTTAGTTACACCATCCCACGCAATGCAGAGAGTGGAAATTATTCTGCGACCATCGCTTTTACTGGAACAGTAAATGGCAAACCATTTAAAATCATTAAAGAGGTAAACACAAAAGTATATCCAATAAGCTTACCTGAACAAACCCTGTGGGTGACCAACTGGTGGTCACCGCACAATTTTTCTAAAATGAACGGAAATCAGCCAGTTGAACTGTATTCCGACCGTTATTGGGAATTGCTTACTGCCATGGCAAATGTGATGCGCGATCATGGGCAGAATTCGTATAAAATTGGAGGATTTCATCAGGATGAATTTTGGACCAGTCTTTGCAATATCCAATGTACTGCCACACAATATTCGTTTGATTTCACCAATTTCGACAAAATGGTCGAATTGTTAATCCGTGAAGGAGGCCTCAAGCGTATTGAAGGAGGTCATTTGGCCGGACGTATGCCTAATACCGGAGTTTGGTATAATCAGATTTTCGGAGTTTATATACCGAAAGTTGGAATGAGACCGTTTGAAGATGAAATGAGTCAAAACTTCCTTTCACAATTTCTCCCCGCACTGTATAATCATTTGGAAAGCAAAGGATGGACATCAATGTACGTACAATATGTTGCTGATGAACCGACCGATCAAAACGTCATGGTGATGACTTATACAGACAAGCCGACCAATCAGAACGCATTGTCTTTTATCCCTATCGCTGAATTCGTGAAAAAACATATGCCAGGAATCCCAATCATTGAAGCGGTCATGTCAACTAAAGTAGCGAATACAGTCAATATATGGGTGCCAAAACTTGACCATTATCGCTGTGAAAGGGCATTCTTTCTTGAACGTCAAGCTGCAGGTGATGAGGTCTGGTTTTATACCTGTAACGAACCACAAGGCAATTATGTAAACCGTTATCTTGAATTACCATTGATACAGACACGTTTCATGCACTGGATCAACTATCGTTATGGAATAACCGGTTATTTACACTGGGGATTCAACTATTGGGATTCAGTTAACAGTGCCTTACCAGCTGGTGATGCTTCAATTGTATATCCCGCCTATGGAAAAGTGTACAGCTCCATCCGATTGGCAGCTATGCGCGACGGCATTGCTGATTATGAACTATTGAAACTGTTGGAGCAAAAAGCACCTGAAAAAGCTCAAAATCTGGTTAGAGAAGTAATTAAAGATGTTGATAATTATGACAGTAATGTTTATAACTTCCGGCAAACCCGGCTGAGACTGCTAGAATATTTGAGTGAATAAAAACTAAAATTAATCAATTTGGAAACTACAATCAATTTTAACATGTGTATTTGGCGTATTACATCAACTATCCCAATATAGAAATTATGAACTAATAAAAATAAGAGTAAAATTGTCAGCTATATTACTAAGGGTATTAAATAAATAATCTTGAAGCTAAAGTGTTTCACGTTTTAAACCACCAGATTGGAATTACTAACTTAGCCGGGACACAGAGTTAAGCATAAACGCTTATTTTTGTGTAATATGAGAAAACAAAGAACCCATTTTGACAAGGCATTCAAAGAGAATGCGGTCAAACTCAGTTTA
>JAQWBH010000171.1 GCA_028707405.1 Parabacteroides sp.
GAGCAATTAAAGCTTCTGTAAACTCCAAATGTTGATTGATGTGTGCTTTATCATCATGTACCTTGTTGTTATGGTAGATAAGAATAAACTGTACCCGAAGGTATAACTCCAATTGAAATTTATAGAGTAAGGAATTATTACTAATTCTACTTAGTTCCAAATGAAAATCACAATCTGATATTCTACGTGCTTTTTCATCACCTGCACAAAATGCATTGAGGCTTTTATTTGCGAGGTTTTGCAGATTTAAAAAGTCAATTTGATTACCATAGATCAATGCAAGTTTTGTGGATACTCTGTCAAGTGCAAGCCGCATGGTGCCAATTTCACGAATCATAGTTGGTGTATAATCGGTAACCTGCGCAAAACGATTTGTATGAACGTCTATTAATCCTTTATCAGAAAGTTGATGTATTGCTGCTCTTACAGGGGTTCTACTTATTTGCAAATCATCCGCAATTTGGCTTTCTCGAATGCGTGAACCCGGCAGAAGTTGTTTTGAAAGTATTAATTCTAAAATATAATCGTAAGCATCTTGACTTAAAATTTTATTACGTGCCAATAGAAAAACCTCCTTTTATTAATTAATGTATAGATATAGTAATATCTAAATTTTAAACAACCAATATTATTGAAAGTATAGCCTACTATCTCCATTATTTCAAGGAACTGTTTTAAACAATGATTAAAATTTATAAAATATTTATTATAAAATACAAAGAGTGTATTTTATATACCATTTACTCTGAAAATATTCATTATTTTATAAGATCTAAACCACTATGCAACCTTGACAATTAATTTAGAATCAGCTAGTATTAAAATACAAAATATAAAATAAAGTACATCGTACATAAATAAACCAAATATTCAATTAAAGGGAGGAGAGTATCATGGCAGAGCTAAAACGCTGGAGAACAGCTAAACTCAATAAGGAATTAATAGATGTCATACCTGAAATGTGTGCTGATCGAGCCAGGCTTGTTACGTTATCCTATCAGGAAACTGAAGGGGAACCGATGGTTATTCGTCGTGCAAAAGCAATGAAAAAAGTTTTGGAAGAGATGAATATTTTTATTCAGAAAGGTCAATTGATTGTAGGTACACAAGCCAGTAAATTACGGGGAGTACCTGTTTTCCCTGAAACGGAAGCCACCTATATTCGAGATGAAATTGACTTATTTGAGGTTAGAGAACAAGATCGGATATTGATTCCAAAAGATGTAAGAGCAGAATTGCTTGAGGAAATTTTCCCATACTGGGAAAATCATACAATACCGAAGTATGTACATAGTGCTTTACCACAAGATATTGAGAAAATAATAAATCTAGAGAATCAAATATTTTCAGTTGATATTCACATATCAGGAAGTATCGGACATGTAATTTGTGATTATAACAAAGTTCTTAAACTGGGATTTAAAGGGCTGAAAGAAGAAGCAGAACGATTGATGCTTGCATTGGATATGACCAACCCGGATAATGTTGAAAAATATAATTTCTACAGAGCTGAAGTCATCTTATGTGATGCGATGATTGGATGGTCCAAGAGATATTCAGAATTAGCCCGGAAGTTAGCCCTTGAAGAAACCGATCAACGTATAAAAGCCGAATACCAAATGATAGCAGATATCTGTGAAAAAGTTCCGGCAAATCCAGCAAACAATTTTAGAGAAGCTATTCAATCCTTCTGGTTTACACACATAATGCTTTATATTGAACAAAATGGTTTGGCCGTTTCGGTTGGAAGATTCGATCAGTATATGTACCCTTATTATAAAAGCAGTGTTGAAAAAGGTGAAATTACAAAGGAAGAGGCACAAGAACTATTAGAATGCCTTTGGATCAAATTTACTGAGGTAATGCGTGCATATAACTATGAATGTGCAAAGTATTATGCAGGATTCTCCATATCTGAAAACCTTGTTATCGGTGGTATGGACAGGCAAGGTAATTGCTGTGTAAATGAATTGTCTTATATGTGTCTTGATGCTGAAAAGCATACCAGCCTATCTCAACCAAATCTCGCATTCCGTTATAACAATAATACTCCGGATGATTTTCTCTCTAAAGCTGTGGAAGTTGTCAGTACAGGGAGAACTAAACCTGAATTTTTCAATGATACAGTTGCAATACCAACCTTAATGAGTGATGGAGTCACATTGGAAGAAGCAAGAGACTACAGTATTTCCGGATGTGTGGAAGCAGTCCCTCCTCATTGCAATGGTATGACAAATGCAGCTATGAGCAATATTGCAAAAGCATTGGAATATGCCATGAATGATGGGAAATGCCGTCTTTCAGGTTTACAAGTCGGCCCTAAAACAGGGGACCCGAATAAATTTGAAAATATTGACCAACTGCTTAAAGCATTTGAAATTCAAGTGGCATGGTATGTTGAGAAAATGGTTGCCGCTTTAAACATCATTGAAAAGATACATGCAGATTACTATCCACTGCCTTACTTCTCGCTTATTATGGATGACTGTATGGAAAAAGGCATAGACATTACAGCCGGAGGTGCAAGATACAACTTTACAGGTCCCCAGGCCGTCGGATTGGCGGATGTGGCAAATTCATTGGCAGCAATACAAAAATTTGTTTTTGAAGAAAAAAGCCTGACAATGAAAGAGTTAAATGCAGTGTTGGATCAGAATTTTGATGAGCATGAAGTTCTTCGCCAAAGGTTAATCAATAAAGCACCTAAATGGGGTAATGATGATGATGATGTAGATCGGTTTGCAGTAGAGGCAGCCAATATCTATTGCTGTGAAGTGTCAAAATACAAAAATACAAGGGGTGGAAATTTCAGACCCGGTATCTATTCCGTATCAGGAAACGTACCACTAGGACTTCATGTAGGCGCCACTCCAAACGGACGATTTTCTACCACACCTTTGGCAGATGGAATAGGCCCACAGCACGGAACTGACAAACACGGCCCCCTGGCCATTACTCGATCTGCAGCAAAATTAAATCATGAAAAGATAACCAACGGTACTATACTAAACCAAAAATTTACACCTAAACTACTTGAAAATAAGCAAGGTAGAGATGCCCTTAAGGCTTTGATTAAGACCTATTTCGAGAAGGGTGGATGGCATATTCAATTTAATGTAGTCAGTGCAGAAACTCTTAAGGAAGCACAAAAAAATCCCGAAGCCAATAAAGGCCTTATTATTCGAGTCGCCGGATATAGTGCATTCTTTGTTGAGCTGGATCGGGCAGTGCAGGATGATATTATAAACAGAACAGAAAATACAGAATTCTGATAATGAGGTGTTTAATTGAATAATATAACAGGAATGATTTATAACATTCAGTCCTATTCCATTCATGATGGCCCGGGAATCAGAGCAATTATATTCCTTAAAGGATGTCTGATGAAATGCGATTGGTGCTCCAATCCGGAATCACAAAAATTTAGTAAAGAAATTTACTATTCAGAGCCTCGTTGTATTAAATGTGGGCTATGTGTGTCAACGTGCCCAAATGGTGCGTTGACACGGGAAGAAACATCCATATCAGTAGATCGAAGTGCTTGTAAGAAATGTGGGCATTGTGTTGAAGTGTGTCCTACGGAGGCAATAGCCTTTAGCGGTAGAATTGTAACACCCGATGAGGTGATTGCGGAGGTAAACCGTGATTGGAGTTTTATTATGAA
Source organism: Parabacteroides sp. (assembly GCA_028707405.1). Lineage (GTDB taxonomy): Bacteria > Bacteroidota > Bacteroidia > Bacteroidales > Tannerellaceae > Parabacteroides. The sequence continues at coordinate 3,665 of JAQWBH010000171.1, forward strand.
TTCAGGCGGAGGAATAACCTTTTCAGGAGGAGAACCCTTTGAGCAAGCTGAATTTGTAAGTGAAACAGCAAAACGATTAAAGAAATCAGGATATCACATTGCCGTTGAAACCAGTGGATATACTTCTTACAAAAACATAGAAAAATGTTTGGATTATATTGATTTATTGTTATTTGATCTTAAAACAGGATCCGATTCATTACATAAGAAAGTAACCGGGTGCAGTAATAAGCTCATCTTGGAAAATCTGAAAAAAGTTTATGCAAAAGTACCGGTAATCATACGGATTCCTATTATTCCAGGTATCAATGATACGGAAGATCAGTTGAATGGAATGATTGAAACCATATCGAGAATTGACCCAAGTGGGGAAGTAAACCTTCTACCATATCACCAGTTTGGGAAATCAAAATATAAGGCTATAGGAAGATGTTATAAACTTGATGAGATCATTCCCCCAAGTGAAGAACATATGAAAAATATTCTACGAAAATTCGTTGAGAAAGGGCTTAGAGCAAGTATTGTCTAGAAAGGAGGTTCGGAGCAAAATGAACGGAGATACCATTCTTGAAATGAAGAATATTACAAAACGTTTTCCCGGAGTTACAGCATTAAAAAATGTTCAATTTTCTTGCCTGCGTGGAGAAACCCATGCATTACTCGGTGAAAACGGAGCCGGAAAATCAACATTAATAAAACTGTTAAGCGGCAACTCATTCCCTACGGAAGGTACGATAATCTTTGATGGGAAGGAACTGGATGCAAAAACTCCCCATCAGGCAATGGAAAAAGGAATTGCAATCATTTATCAGGAATTAAATTTAGTTGGTGAATTGAATGCAGTTGAGAATATTTTTCTCGGCCGGGAACATAAAAAAGGGCCTTTCGTGGATTTTAAAAAAATGAAAGAAGAAGCCGATCAAATACTTAAATCAATGGAACTGAAAATTAATATGGATATACCCATTTCAAAACTCAGTGTAGCACAGCAGCAAATGGTGGAGATTGCCAAAGCTCTTTCCATGAATTCAAAACTGATTGTTATGGACGAACCAACGGCAACTCTTACATCCCATGAAGTTTCAAATTTATTTAAGGTTATAAGAAGATTAAAAAAAGAAGGGGTAACAATTATATTCATCTCCCATCATTTAGAAGAGACATTTGAGCTCTGTGACAGAATGAGTGTTCTTAAAGATGGTGAATATATGGGGACCTATGAAATGGAGGGAATGACAGAAGAGAGAATAATACAACTTATGGTTGGACGGGAATTGAAGGAAATCTATCCGCCCAAAAATGGACAAGTATCTGATGAAGTGGTACTAAGTGTTCGGGGTATCACCAATGAAAAAGTAAAAGATGTTTCTTTTGATCTTAGAAAGGGTGAAATTCTCGGTATTTCAGGCTTAGTAGGAGCCGGTCGGACTGAGTTGGTAAGAGCGATCTTCAAGGCAGATCCCATGCAGAGCGGAGAAATCTATTTGCGTGGGTCCAAAAAGGTTCTTAAAAATCCCAGAGACGCCATACAGAATGGAATCGCCTTACTTACGGAAGATCGTAAAATGCAAGGGTTAGTATTAGGATTGCCTATTGTAACAAATATTACATTACCTATACTAAACAAAGTAAGGAAAGGGTTGTTTATTAATAAAAAAGTTGAAAATAAGATTGCAAATGATTATGTAAATAGTTTAAAAATAGCGACGCCCAGTATTTCAGCGAAAGCTCTAAACCTTTCGGGCGGCAATCAGCAAAAAGTTGTCATCGCAAAATGCTTAGCTGCGAACTGTGAAATTCTAATTCTGGATGAACCGACAAGAGGAATTGATGTTGGTGCCAAAGTAGAAATCTATAATTTAATGAAAAAATTATGTAAACAGGGTAAATCAGTTATTATGATCTCATCCGAATTGCCGGAAATCATCAGTATGAGCGATCGTATTCTTGTTATGCGAGATGGTAAAGTAAATGCGGAAATTATCGGTGAGGACATGACCGAAGAAATAATAATGCAATATGCAATGGGGTAAAGCAATATGAAAGCAAAGAGTTTATATTTACTTAACAAACATAAGATGGTGCTGGTTTTAATCGGTTTATTAGTTATATGCACACTGGCATCGCCATTTTTTTTAACAGTTTCTAACATTTTAAATGTTGCAAGACAGATTTCAATTATTGGAATCCTAAGTGTCGGTATGACATTCGTTATTTTAACAGGTGGAATTGACCTTTCAATCGGGCCCACAATGGCTTTAACTACCGTTTTAATCGCACTGCTCAGCGGATGTAGTGGTATTGTTGCAGTACTGGCCGCTCTAGCTGTGGGGTTTTTAGTGGGAATCGCCAATGGTTCAATAATAGCATATTTAAATGTACAAGCTTTTATTGTAACGTTGGGTATGATGAGTGTTCTTAAAGGCATTGGTCTTACCATTGCAAAAGGTAGTCCCATAACAGGAGTTCCACAAAGTATCCTATTTTTAGGCCGGGGCAAATTATTCGGGACCATCCCGGGTCAAGTCATAATCTTTATATGTGTTGCAATTGTAGCAACAGTAATTCTCAAATACACATCTTTAGGCCGTTATACTTATGCCATCGGTGGAAATCCTGAGGCAACAAGACTATCCGGTATTAATGTTAAACGTTATACCATGTTAATTTACGGAATCAGCGGCCTTTTGGCAGGCCTTGCCGGTATTCTGATGGCGACCCAATTGAATATGGGAGAAGCCAGATTGGGTGATGGCTATGAAATGGATGCAATTGCTGCTGTAGTTATCGGCGGAACCAGTTTAAAAGGTGGCGTTGGAACTGTGGGAGGAACCATAATCGGTATTTTGATTATCGGATTCTTAGGTAACTTATTAAATCTGATGGATGTGCCCAGCTATACACAATTGATATTCAAAGGTGCAATTATTGTAATCGCTGCCACTATGCAAACTGAAAGAAAGCCCGGTAAATGTTAAACGGTTTGATATTTGCATTTAGCAAATTCAAGTATATTTAATTAGTAAGAGGAGGAAAATTCAATGAACAAAAAGCGGTTATTGCTCGTATGCTTGTGCCTGATTATGGTATTGACAGCATTTTCAGCATGTGGTGACAATGATGAGGCAGACGATGTATCCGAAAAGCCGTCCTATGTAATCGGTCTTAGCCTGGAAGGACTCGACCATTCTTATATGATTACATTAAGAGACCAGGTTCTTGCAGCGGCAGAAGAATATGAAGATGCAGATGTTTCAGTCATTGTAACTGATGGGCAAAACTCTGTAGTTGAACAGGCCAATGGAATCGAAGATATGTTGACTCGTGGGATCGATCTTCTTATGATTCAAGCTTCAACCAGCGAAGGATTGATGGAAGCCATCGCATCCGTAGAGGAAAAGGGGATTCCATACATGTTTGTAGGAAAGCCGGCTAGCGGTACAAATGCCACAACAATGGTTAATAACGACAACTATGAGATCGGTAAAAATGTAGGCGATTGGATTGTTGAATACCTAACGGATAAGAATGGTGAACCAAAAGGTAATGTGGCACACCTTTCCGGTATCCCCGGCGATCAAAGTTCTGAAGACAGAACCAATGGATTTCTGGAAGCAATTAAAGATTATCCGGATATTAAAGTAGTAGCAAATGTTGCCGGAGAATATAGAAGAGATGCCGGACTCAATGCGATGCAGGACGTTCTTCAGGCAAACCCAACCGGAGCCATCGATGTTCTATATGCGGCAAACGGTGAATCTGCAATCGGTGCATCCCAGGCCGTTTCCGATGCAGCGAGAACAGGTGAATTCCCCATTCTTTCAGTTGATGGAGACGTAGCTTCCATCGAAGAAATCAAAGCTGGAAATCTTACAGTGGCTTGGACTTATGAACCTTGCGGAACCTCCGGTTTTGAATATGCAATTAAAATTTTAAATGGAGAAAAAGTTGACCCACAGATTATAATACCATCAAGAGTGATTGATGCAAGTAATGCAGAGACAGCCATCCCTGCCTTTTAACCGGTCAATGCCTGTAACGATAGGCGTTTTGCCTATCGTTACAGCTTCTACTAGTTATTGTAAGAAAGGTATTAATAATGAAAAAAACAGTTTTACTTGATTGGAAAAAAATAATCGTAGAAGATGCGCCCATCCCGACTTTAGAGGAAGATGAGGCATTGATAAAATTAAAATACGGTGGAATATGTGGTACGGATATTCATGTTTATTCACATAGACATGCAACTGCTACAATTCCAAGAGTCTTAGGCCATGAATATTGTGGAGAAATTGTTAAGATCAATACAAAAGGAGATACCGATCTGAAACTCGGTGATTTTGTAACCTCTCATCCCTTAAATGCTTGTGGGAATTGTAACTCATGTCTATTAGGAAAAGAGAATGTCTGCTCAAATCTGGAGATTTACGGAGTTCATACGGACGGTTGTTTTGCCGAATATTTTAAAGTTCCGATAAAAAAAATATATAAAATTAACAAAGAAATTGATCCGATCGTTGCTGCACAGATTGAACCCCTTGCGGTTGCTTTACATGATGTTAGTTTAAGTAAGCTTGAAAGAGGGCAGAGTGTCTTTATAATCAGTGCAGGTCCGATCGGTTTATTAATAGCATTAGTTGCCAGACAATGTGGAGCATCAAAGATTGTCATGAGCGAACTGAATGATTATCGTATCAGACTGGCACAAAGTATGGGTTTTACGGTATTAAATCCAACCGAAAAGGATTTTGAAGAAAAGCTTTTAGCTGAAACAAATGGTGAAGGATTCAATGTTATATTTGAGGTGTCGGGCAGTAAGCAGGGTTCCGAAATCATGACAAAAATAACAGCCCAGAGGGCCACTATTGTTATAGTAGGAGTTCCTGTAGATAAATACCCTGTAGATACCGGAGCATTTTTGGCCAAAGAACTTAAAGCTGTCGGTGTTAGGATTCATAACCGTTATGCTTATAAAGAAGCAGTAGAAATGATCAATTCCGGTGTTATTAATGAAGATTTAAAGAAACTGGTAACTAATATTTTTCCTTTAGATAAAATCGAAGAGGCTATCTCTTTTAGTATTGAAGACAAAGAACATTTTAAAGTATTATTAAAACCTTAGTAAAATTATGAATGGGGGAAGTTACTTATGCAGTATGGTTATATGGGAAACTATCTAAGAATTGATCTGACAGAAAAAAAGATTTTATATCAATCCTTTTCGGATCAAACACTGAGAAGATACATTGGTGGAACAGGTCTTGGCACAAAGATCCTGTATGATGAAACAGGCATTGAAACTGACCCGCTTGGACCGGATAATATTCTTACTATAAACACAGGGCCCTTAGTCGGTACGAAAGCACCCAATTGTGGAAGATATCATGTTGTAACCAAATCACCTTTAACCGGTAAATATGCCGAGGCCAATTCAGGCGGCAGATTTGGACCTGCCCTGAAAAAGTCCGGATACGATGGATTGATCATTACAGGCAAATCGGATAAGCCGATTTACATATCCATTGATAACGGTAAAGTGGAATTATTGGATGCCGGCTTTTTATGGGGAAGGGATACCTATGAGGTGGGAGATTTACTTAAGGAAAAACATGGTAAAACTTCCGTTTGTTGCTGTATCGGCCCTGCTGGAGAAAAACTTTCTAGAATTGCGGCCATCATGAATGATGGAAGAGATGGCAGGTCAGCCTCCAGATGTGGGGTGGGAGCAGTAATGGGATCCAAAAATCTTAAGGCTATTGTAGTTAAAGGTAATAAGGAAGCACCATTATATAAGAAGGATGAGTTTAACACTTTCTGTAAAGAATGGTCCAAGAAAATCAATGATGGCCTGGGGAAGGATTTATTAGGGATTTATGG
>JAQWBH010000010.1 GCA_028707405.1 Parabacteroides sp.
GTAGGCAAGAGTCTGCATTTTAAAATTGGTCGTGAAGTATCTTTATTAAGCAAAGCTGATATACAGTCGAAGTTGGGTATCCAGTTCAATGACAAAGTAAAAGTGGTTGCATATGCTACAAGCAACAGTATTACCAATTTGAATGATTTTGCTTGGACGAAAGAGACTGGAACCGTTTGTATTTGGATGCTTGATATGTTTAATCCTAGTCCTAAAGCATTGACTATTATTCCTTTTAATATAGGTGATGAAAAGGATTTAGGAAAAGTGGTAACAACCGATTATTTTGGTGAGATACCTGTTGATCGTCTTAAAGTGAAGGATCATGTTCTTTATTTGAAGACCGATGGCAAATTTCGCAGTAAAGTTGGACTTAATGTAATGCGTACAAAGGCGATAGCCGGTAACTATGATCCGGATACCAAACAACTTACAGTCACAACATTTGATATTGATCCTAAAGGCATTTACCTCAATCAGGAATGGGATCCAAGGAAAGATCCGCTTGTGGGAGATGCGCAGAACGCTTATAATGACGGACCATTGGAAGATGGTAGCATCATGGGGCCGTTTTTTGAAATGGAGAGCGCTTCACCGGCTGCACTTCTGATGCCGGGAGAAACGTTATATCACACGCATAATGTGTTTCATTTCATGGGTAAAGAGAATGATTTGACTTTGATTACTAAGGCATTGCTCGGGGTATCTATTGATGACATCAAGACTGTGTTTTAATTTTTAATTAATACATTTTTATTATATTGTAAAACATGAATAATTCTTATCCAAAGATCGGTATACGTCCGATTATTGATGGGCGTCGTCAAGGCGTTCGCGAATCTCTAGAGGAGATGACAATGGGTTTGGCTCATCGTGTGGCTGAATTATATTCTGATACGTTACGTTATCCGGATGGTTCTCCGGTAGAGTGCGTTATTGCTGATACGTGTATCGGCGGAGTTAAGGAAGCTGCTAATTGTGCAGAAAAATTTGCTAGGACCGGCGTTGGTGTTTCTCTTTCTGTTACTCCATGCTGGTGTTACGGCGCTGAAACGATCGATATGGATCCGCTTATTCCAAAGGCAGTTTGGGGATTTAATGGAACAGAACGCCCGGGAGCCGTTTATTTGGCATGTGCGATGGCTGTTCACAGTCAGAAAGGCCTGCCTGCATTTGGCATTTATGGTCGTGATGTACAAGATGCCGATGATACTGTTATTCCTGATGATGTAAAAGAAAAATTACTTCGTTTTGCTCGTGCAGGTTTGGCTGTTGCTTTGATGCGTGGGAAGTCTTACCTGGCCATAGGAACGGTTGCCATGGGTATTGGTGGTTCAATTGTTAATCCTGACTTTTTGCAGGAGTACTTGGGCATGCGTTCAGAATGTGTTGATAGTTGTGAAATCATTCGCCGTGTAGAAAAAGGCATCTATGATAAAGAAGAGTTCAAGAAGGCTATGGCTTGGACGAAGGAAAATTGTATGTCTCGTGAAGGAACAGATTATAACAAACCAAAACTTCAGCATTCTCGCAACCAAAAAGACGCCGACTGGGAATATGTAGTAAAGATGACGCTTATCATGCGCGATTTGTTGGTTGGTAACGAGAAGTTGGCAGATATGGGTTTCGTTGAAGAATCAAATGGTCATAATGCTATAGCTGGCGGTTTCCAAGGACAACGTCAATGGACTGATTTCATGCCAAATGGTGACTTTTCGGAGACCATACTGAATACTTCTTTCGATTGGAACGGCATTCGCGCACCGTATATCTTTGCTACCGAAGATGACCATTTAAATTGCATCACTATGTTGTTTAGTAATTTGTTGACACATAGAGCACAAATCTTTGCTGATGTGAGAACCTATTGGAGCCCACAAGCTATAGAAAGAGTAAGCGGTTGGAAACCTGAAGGTATTCTCGAAAATGGTGCTATCCATCTGATAAACTCCGGCGCGTGTACTTTGGATGGTACTGGACAGCAGTCAGATGAAGAGGAGAAACCAGCAATGAAGCCATTCTGGGAAATTAAGGAAGAAGAGGTAGACAAGATGCTGAAAGCAACAACTTGGTGCCCAGCATCATTGGAATATTTTCGTGGAAGTGGTTATTCTTCTAGCTTCCTGACCAAATCAGGTATGCCTGTTACTATGGCTCGTTTGAATATTGTTAAAGGATTAGGTCCGGTTTTGCAGATCGCTGAGGGCTGGACTGCTACATTCCCGGATCATGTATTTGATATTATCAATAAACGTACCGATAAGACTTGGCCGAGCACATTTTTTGTTCCTCGTTTGACCGGTCAGGGACATTTTAAAGATGTTTATTCAGTTATGAATCGTTGGGGGGCAAATCATGGAGCAATCAGTTACGGACATATTGGTGCTGATTTGATTTCACTGGCTTCAATGCTTTCTATTCCTGTTTGCATGCATAATGTTGATGAAGAAAAAATATTCCGCCCGGCTACATGGAGTGCATTCGGAACTGATCCTGAAGGTTCAGATTACAGAGCATGTGCAGCTTGTGGACCATTGTACAAATGAGTCGTTTAATAGTAAATAGAAATTTTAGATATGTAACAGAAAACCCTGTACGGATTTTAGAATGAAGAAAATATCAATAAAAGATATTGCCCGTGAAGCAGGTGTTTCAAACGCTACCGTATCGTTAGTGCTTAATGGGAAAGAAAAAGAGGGTCGGGTAAGTAAGGAAGTAGCAGCCCGTGTCAAGCAGATTGCAAGCGATTTAGACTATCAGCCGAACAATTTGGCAAAGAGTTTAAAAAGCGGACATTCATATATGATTGGGTTGATTGTTGCTGATATCTCGAACCCCTTTTTTGGATCCCTTGCTTATTTTGTCCAGGAAGAAATGGAAAAAGCAGGCTATACGGTAATGGTGATGAACACGAATGAAAGTGATACACGGTTGGAAAAGATTATTACAAACTTATCAGATAGACAGGTGGATGGCTATATTATTGTCCCTACAGAACATGGAGAGCCGTACATTAGTCGTCTGCTTAGTACTGGGGTCCCTTTGGTTTTGCTGGACCGATATTATCCGTCACTTTCTACCTATAATGTAATGACCGACAGCTATCAGGCATCATATCAGGCTACTAAACTTTTGATTACAGGTGGTTGTAAAAAGATGGGGCTTATCTCTTATAAGAACACACAATCACCTATGAATGAACGCCGTCATGGATTCATGGATGCTTTGCAAACGGCAGGATTATATCATGAAGAATTGGTTAAACAAGTTGATTTCCTCCAATTGGATACAGATATCCCTGAAGCTGTAGCTTCGCTCCTTGGAAATGGCATTGACGGACTGTTGTGTGCTGCAAATACAATTTCTTCTAAAAGTGTTCATGCACTTTTAAAAAACGGAAAGGCAGTGCCGGAACAGGTGAAAGTCGTTGGCTTTGATCGTAGTGAGGCTTTCGAATTTATGCCACATCCAATTCCGTATGTGCAACAGCACATAGAAGCGATGGGACGCAAAGCGGCCGATCTCCTAATTGAACAAATGGCATCGCAGACCCGAATGCCACAGACATGTAAATTTCCTGCTACTCTTATAATTGAACCTGAATTTGATAGTTGAACATACTATCAGAAAATGAGAAAAATTCATTCGATGCTTGATCCATTTCAAATAAAAGGATTACTTCATTCGAGTGTATTTGGAATTTCAGGTCTTTATATAGGGTTGTTTCTCCTAAAAGTAGTAATTTTGTACGCTTATATAATATAAAAAGTAGATGGCGGACGAAGCGATAAAACAGATAGGAAAAGTGCCGGAGCCTACATTAAGAAGGTTACCGTGGTATCTTGCATTTCTGAAGCTGATGAAAGGATGGGGTGAGACGTTTGTATCTTCTACTCAGATAGCTAAACAGATTAACGTCGATCCTAGCCAAGTAGCTAAAGACCTTTCATATGTGAATATTTCTGGAAAGACGCGTGTGGGGTACGAGATTGCACCATTGGTTGATGGCTTGGAACATTTCCTTGGATTTACTGATTGCCATAAGGCTTTTCTTTTTGGTGTTGGCAGCCTGGGGGCAGCGCTGCTTCATGACTCGGGCTTGAATCAATATGGATTGCAGATCGTAGCGGGATTTGATATTCGTCCCGAGCTTGTCGGTACCGTTATCAATGGCATTTCCGTATATCATCTTTCTGAATTTTCTAAGCGGGAGAAAGAATATGAAGCAACAATCGGAATTATTACGGTCCCGGTAGATAAAGCTCAGGAGGTGACAGATATGATTATTGCTTCCGGTATCAAAGCGTTGTGGAACTTTACGCCGTTTCGTATTCGAGTCCCTGAAAATGTGGTTGTACAGAATACTTCTATCTATGCTCATCTGGCTGTTATGTTCAATCGACTTAATTCAATATCATAAATATGAAGATTATTGCTGTAGGAATGAACTATGCTGCTCACAATAAAGAGCTGCATCATTCGTTAGAATTATCGGAGCCGACTATATTTATGAAGTCCGATTCATCATTGCTTAAGGATGGTAAACCATTTTTTATCCCCGATTTTTCATCGGAAGTGCATTATGAAACAGAAATTGTCATACGAATAGACCGGCTGGGAAAAAATATTGCTGAACGTTTTGCACATCGTTATTATAATGAAGTGACTGTGGGTATAGATTTCACAGCGCGTGATTTGCAAAAAAAACTGCGGGCTAAAGGTTTGCCGTGGGAAATTAGCAAGGCTTTCGATAATTCGGCTGCAATAGGGACATTCATTTCTTTAGAGCCGTTTGGAGGAACTGAGCATCTTTGCTTTCATTTGGAAATAAATGGCGAAACTGTGCAGGCAGGTAATACAGAGGATATGCTTTTCTCAGTAGATAAAATTATTGCTTATGCAAGCCGTTTTTTTACTTTGAAAACAGGGGATCTGATTTATACTGGTACTCCTGCAGGTGTTGGACCGGTGAAAATTGACGATCATCTGGAAGGGTATATCGGCGCGCAGAAGCTGCTCGATTTTTATGTTAGATGATACGAAAACTATTATACACGATACTGATATCTATCTTTCTGCTTCCTTCACTGTGGGCAGAGGGTAGTAAGTACACATCTGTTTCAGTCCTCGATACAGGCAAGTGGGTGAAGGTGCGCGTTGCAGAAACGGGTGTTTATAAACTTACTTTTTCGGAACTGAAAAAAATGGGATTCTCAAGTCCGGAAAAAGTATCGGTATATGGATATGGTGGGTGGCCACTGGATGAGGATTTTTCGACTACTTATATTGATGATCTTCCTGAAGTAGCGACATACAGAGGTTCCGACTATCTGATTTTTTATGCAAAAGGACCTGTCAAATGGATTTATAGTCTTGGAAGTGGGTTTGTGCATACTAACAATCCATATTCTTCATATGGATATTATTTTTTGACAGATCGTAATGATACAGTAAAATCAATGGCGATTCAAGCTTCTGAAGCCGGAGCGTCTCTTCAGCTTTCTACTTTCAATGACTATAAACTATGGGAGAAAGAGATTGTTTCTGTTAACTCATCGGGACGGGAGCTGTATGGTGAGTCTTTTGAAACTACACTTTCGCAAAACTTTAAAGTATCTGTTCCCGGCATTACAAATGATATGGGATTGGCTACATTAAGTTTTATTGCCAAACCAACAAGTGGTACTGGAACAACCGTTATGAGTATTGATGGCAAGCAGGTTATCAGTGGTACTTTTGCACAGAACACTTCCGAATATACTATGGCTCGTGAGTTGAACCAGACTGTGACATGGAATGGAGATAAGAGTGAAAACACAGTAGTTAACATCCAATATAGTACAGCCGGTCATAAGAATGTGAGACTTAATTATTTCTGTTTGCAGATGCTTCGTACACTGAAACTTTATGACGCTTATACATTGTTCAGAAATATTAGTTCGATTGGTAATACATCCCGCTTTGTGATTCAGAATGCCACCTCCGGATTGCTGGTGTTTGATGTGACTGATGCCGTTAATCCTAAATTGATGGAGACGTCGCTAAGTGGTACCGATCTTTCTTTTTCGATTCCGGCCTCTTCAACGCTTAGAGAGTTTGCGGTAGTTGATCCGCTAAAGCTTTCTGCTCCTGAGGTAGTAGGCGATGTTACGAATCAGAACTTGCATGCTATGACACAACAGGATATGATTATTCTTGCTCAGTCAGCATTTGCAGAACAGGCTGAACGGTTGGCTAAAATACATCGTTCGCATGATAATTTATCGGTACAAGTGGTGCAACCGGAAAAGATTTACAATGAGTTTTCGAGCGGGACTCCGGATGCTTCGGCTATACGTCGCTTTATGAAAATGTTATATGATCGTAAATCATCGGATTCAGATGCTCCTAAATATCTATTGTTGCTGGGTGATGGCTCTTTTGATAATCGTCAGCTGACTACAAATTGGAAACAGATCGATATGACCAATATGCTGCTTACGTATCAGACGCAAGAGTCTTTAAATGACACGTCGTTTGTGACAGATGATTATTTTGGTTATCTGGATGATGCCAATGACGCAAAATCTTTTGACAGAAAGGATGTTAATATAGGCATCGGTCGATTTCCGGTACGTACACTAGGTGAAGCTACGACCGCTGTCGATAAAGTGATTAGCTATATAAATAATACGCAGTATGGTGCGTGGAAGAATAATCTTTGTTTTCTTGCAGATGATGGCAATAGTGTTGACGGTTTTAACCAGATACATGAGAAACAGGCAGACGATCTTGCACAATATCTGGAAACTAACTATCCTGAATTTCTGATAAATAAACTCTACTTTGATTCGTTTAAAAAGGATTTTACTGGAGGAACGACAACTTATCCTGATGTCACAACAAGCCTTTTGAAATCACTGAAGGACGGATTGATGCTGGTCAACTATACCGGTCACGGCAATACGCAGGCATTGAGTGATGAGAAGGTCATCAAACAATCAGATATTGCGCAATATACTTATACGCGTTTGCCCTTGTGGATCACCTCAACTTGTGATTTTACGCGTTTTGATGATTTGAATACTTCGGCAGGTGAAGATGTTTTCTTAAGTACAAGAAGCGGAGGGATAGCTCTTTTCACTACAGCTCGCCTGGCTTACTCTGAATCGAATTTTGATATTAATGAGTTACTTATAGAAAAACTGTTTACAAAAAATAATGGTCGTCGTCTTACATTGGGAGATGTGATCAAGAAAACAAAATGCGAGCTGAGTACGGTCCGTAAGTTGGGCTTTTGTCTGATTGGAGATCCGGCATTGAAACTTGTTTATCCAGAATATCGAATGAAGGTGACTTCGATTAATGGTGCATCGGCCACAGGTGATGCCATAAAGATTAAAGCGTTGCAGAAGGTGACTGTTGAAGGTGAAGTACTGAATGCTGACGGTAATCTGGCAACTGATTTTTCCGGTGTTATGAATCCGACTGTAAAAGATAGTAAGGTGACGGTTACAACGCTTGATAACAATAATACCGGAAGGACGTTCAGCTATACGGATTATCCAAATACACTTTATATAGGTAATGACTCCGTACGCAACGGGAAGTTTAGTTTTACATTTACCGTTCCTAAAGACATTTCATATTCGAATGCAGCGGGGAAGATGAATTTGTATGCTTCGGATACGATTCACGGGAATGAAGCTCAAGGTGCATTCCAGAATTTTATTGTTGGTGGAACAGATGATACAGCCGACAAAGATACTGTCGGTCCTGAGGTCCGCGCTCTTTATCTTAATGATTCGACTTTTGTTGATGGCGGCAAAGTGAATGTAACACCTTATTTTGTGGCAAAGTTGTGGGATGCAAGCGGTGTGAATGTAACAGGAAGCAGTGTCGGACATGATATTATGTTGGTAATAGATGGTTCATCGACGTTGAGTTATAATTTAAATAGTTATTATGAACTGTTGACTGATGGTTCTGAAGAAGGAATGGTAAAGTTCCAGATCCCGACACTGAAGGCTGGCATCCATCGAGCAGAGTTTCGTGTTTGGGATGTGCAGAATAATTCGACTATGCGAACCTTTACTTTTGAGATTGTCGAGGGTTTGAGGCCTTTCTTAACGGAAATTGTAGCGACACCCAGTCCGGCAAAAAGTACTGTGACATTTCATTTGTACCATAATCGTCCGGAGAGTAAAATGAAAGTAAGTATTATGGTATATGATCTGACTGGAAGACTCATTTGGAAGCATGAAGAATCAGGTTCATCCGAGCTGTTTAAGTCTTACGATGTGACTTGGAATCTGACAAATAATGCGGGTGGTCGCCTTATTCCAGGTATATATATATATCGGGCAGCTATCGGTACAGATGCTTCGAAAGAAGTTACAAAGGCTCAGAAGTTTATTATCCTGGCACCTTGAATACTTCTAGTGTGCAAAAGAAAGATAAAGATACAATAAAGTGTCGGCGATTGAGTTATATGTAAAACAAGTATGGAGCATTGCCTCCCTTTTTAAGACAATAGAACAATATGATAAAGAAAACAAGATTGAGTTTAATCATGGCAATGATTGCCCTGTTGGCAAATATGGCCGTGTATGCTCAAGAAACGTCAGGAAAGACAACCTTTGCACCAATCAGTACACAAGTTCCATCTCTTTCAATTGCGCCTGATGCACGTGGAGGAGGTATGGGTGATAATGGTGTAAGTTCACTTCCTGATATTAATTCACAATATTGGAATCCGTCGAAGTATGCATTTATGGAGAGTAAAGCTGGTGTTTCATTATCTTATACACCTTGGTTGCGTAAGTTGGTAAATGATGTAGCCTTGGCAAATCTGACCGGATATTATAAGTTTGGTCGTAACGATAATCAGGCTATTGGTGCTTCACTACGTTATTTTTCATTGGGCGATGTAGCAGAAAGAGAGAATACGGGTGATGTCCCTATTTATACAAATCCTTACGAAATGGCTTTTGATGTGGGATATAATACTAAATTGTCGGAAAGTTATTCAATGGGTGTTACGTTTCGGTATATTCGTTCGGATATGGGTGTCGATCCTCAAGATGAAAAGCATGCAGGCAACGCTGTTGCAGCTGATATCTCAGGTTATCTGGAAAAGTATGTAATGATGGGTGGTGCTGAAGCTCTGTGGAGTATGGGCTATAATGCTTCAAATATGGGTAGCAAGATTTCTTATGACGGAGGAACAACAACCTATTTCCTTCCGACAAAATTGCAACTGGGTACGGGTTTGCTTTATCCGTTGGATCAATATAATAGTATTGGAGTTTATTTGGAGTTGAGTAAATACATGGTACCCAATGTTCCGATTCGGAAAGAGGGTGAGTCAGATGCCGATTTCAGTAAGCGACAGGAGAATTATAAAACAATGGGAAGTATCACTGGTATTTTTAAATCGTTTAGCGATTCTCCTAACGGCTTTAAAGGTGAATTGGATGAGATAATGGCTTCTTTGGGCTTGGAATATTGCTATAATAACCAGTTCTTTATGCGTGGGGGCTATTTTTATGAGAATCAAAATGTCGGTAATCGTAAATATTTCTCTTTCGGCGCAGGTTTTCGTATGAGTGTTTTTCAGCTTGACGCGGCTTATCTAGTTAGCACAGTACAGAGTAATCCATTGGATCAGACCTTGCGTTTTTCTCTGTCGTTTGATATGGATGGTCTAAAAAACTTATTTAAGTAATTGATTATGAAAATTAGAGTAGGATTTGGTTACGACGTACATGCTCTGGCTCCTGATCGAGAAATGTGGATAGGTGGTGTGAAGATCGATTATTCAAAAGGGTTACTGGGGCATAGTGATGCCGATGTATTGCTTCATGCGGTCTGCGATGCATTGCTTGGTGCAGCAAATTTGCGTGATATTGGATATCATTTCCCTGATACGGATGAACGTTATAGGGGCATTGACAGTAAGATACTACTTCTTAACACGATGGAGCTGCTGCGTGACCGCGGTTATTCGCTGGGAAATATTGATGCTACTGTTGCAGCAGAGAGGCCTAAGTTGAATTCATATATTCCAGAGATGAAGCGGGTCATGGCTGAAGTTCTGCAAGCTGATGCCGATGATATTTCCATAAAAGCCACAACCACTGAGAAATTAGGTTTTACCGGTCGGGAAGAAGGCATTGCTGCCTATGCAACTGTACTTATTCAGAAATAATCTTTTAATTTATTTTTGGTCGCTTATTGTGGAAGCGAATGCCAAAACCAAGCATAAGGTAATTCGGATTATGAAAGTTCCTCAGTGTATAGCCTACGTGCAGATATGTACTACGTGTCACCTCAATCTTTAGCGCCAGGAGTTGATAAAATGATTTCAGATCTTCGCTGTTTTTCAGAATGTTGACACCTAAACCAATTCCCACTGTAAAATAGGGCATGACATACTCTGCACGCCCGGAAATACCTAGAGCCATACGTTTATGAAATGCGGATTGATGGAATGAATAGGGCGGAATTTTCTTGTGATCTTGCGGAGGCTCAATAGGCATAATGTTTTCTTCACCTGTTAGATCGGCACTGCCATCGTATACGCCATCTAGTGATAGACCTGTACGGAAGCGGTAGGCTAGATTATACATCGGGGCAAAATTGAATCCATACACTGAATAAGCCTCCGTCGAAGCAATTTTTTCACCATCAGGAAGCGTCGCTCCTGCACGACGCCATGATCCAAATAAAGTGAGGTCATAACTTATATGACGCGGAAAGTGAGGAATATCATAAGCAGCTGGAACGTGAAATGAAGACTTGTCATCCCTAGTTATATTGTATATCAATCCGAATCGAATTCCTGTTGTATTTAGTCCTGCGTTCGGTATTTTTGTATTGCCGTTTGAGAAGTGTGTCAGAGAGATGCCGGCTACCAAATCAATGTGCCGTGATAGTATTTGGCTCAGATAGAAGTTAGCGTTGATGTAGGCATTGTCTTTCGAACCTATTACCAGATTGTCCGGATTGTTGTCGTGATCGTAAGGTTTCCAACCGAATGAGAGTCCAAAATTCCACTCATAGTTAAGAGATAGAGTTGGGTTTAATTGTGTAATTCTGGCGCCTTGGTACAGATAGGCCGCAACAGGATTCCCTAGCAATTTTGATTCACCAAAATTGTAATAGGCAACGCCAAATCCTTGATAAACGCCTTTGTATATCTTGTCGATCAGATTATTCGGTTGTACACCGAAAGCATATTTCAGATGTCCGGAGAAAGCGGTGTTAATATGGTTATTGTAAACATTATTCCCTTTTAAAAAGGAGTTAGATGGGAATATATATTCCGGTCGGAATTCTATTCCTAGCGTTTGGTAGTAGCGATTTCGTAAATTAAGGCTGTCGGCGTTTTCGGCCGATGACGCAATAGAAAATAAGATAAGCAGCAACTCGATGATTGCTGCCCTCTTTTGTCTATCGTTTTTCACCTTTATTTCTATCACCTTGTCGATTGATCAAAATCAAACCTGCTACAAAGATAATGTTAGTAATTAGATTTTATTTAAATACAGAAGATAAATGCATGGAATTGTGTCGAAATGGTTAGGGGGAGAAATTTCTAACAATTGTTTTTAGTGACAGAAATTTTTTTAATTTGTTTTATAGGGAGTGTTTTTTAAGACTTTTTGATGCAATTCACTCTGAAATCATGTTTATTTTCTATGTAAAGAATTATCTTTGTACGAAAGAATACCAGTCTAGAGAGTTATCCAAGTTGCAATACATAGAAAAGAAATGAAGAAGAATGATTGGAAAGACCGTTTGGGTGTGATGTATTCCACCAATTCGGATTTTAAATATAATACAGATGAAACGGTAGAAGAACAGACACTTCCGAAGGACAAACAGCGCTTGTCCGTTACGCTTGACAAGCGGAACAGAGCAGGCAAGTTCGTGACGTTAGTCAAAGGCTTTCGTGGAACAGAAGATGACTTGACGATTTTAGGCAAGATGTTGAAAGTGAAATGTGGTGTCGGTGGAAGTGTCAAGGAAGGAGAAATATTGATACAAGGAGATTTACGTACAAAGGTAGTCGAAATACTCAGGAAGGAAGGTTATAGAATATGCTGACGGTTTGCAAGGCATCGGCAGGTTCAGGTAAAACGCATAAGTTAGCAGGAGTGTATTTAGTGCTGCTCTTTTCAGCGCCGGGAGCATATCGGCATATTCTTGCCGTAACGTTTACCAATAAAGCTACCGATGAGATGAAAAGTCGCATTATATGCGAGCTTTATTTTTTAGCTTCGGGTGAAAGATCTGACTATCTTGAGATGCTTTGCAATCGTTACCGGATGAATGAAGAACAGCTTCGAAAGAGAGCAAAGGCTATTCTTACCGATATTCTCCATGATTATTCTTCATTCAATGTGAGTACTATTGATAGTTTTTTTCAGCAGACTATGCGTGCTTTTACACGTGAGATAGGTTTGCCCGGTGGCTATAATATAGAAATGGATCAAGAGGCTGTGCTTACAGAAGTGATTGATAATGTGATCGCTCATTTGGATGGACCTGATAAGAAGGAATTGTTAGGATGGCTGATTCGTTTTGCTGAAGAAAAGATTGCAGAAGGTTCGTCATGGGATTTGCGTCGCGATATTCTGAGTTTGAGCCGTGAACTTTTTAAAGAAAGCTATAAAGTTTTTGGTGATGAGGTAAGTAAAGATATATCTAACAAACAATCGCTGAACGAATTTCAGAAAGACTTACATAGAATTATTAATTCAGTAGAGAAAGAGAAGCAGAAGCTGGGCGAACGAGCGCTGGACATCATGCGCCGTTATGGATTAGAAGTAACTGATTTTAAGGGTGGAAGTAATTCCTCGATGAGTTTCTTTACGAAGTTGTTCAAAGGAGATAATAAAAGTACTCCATCCGATACGTTCATCTCTTTTGCTGATAATTTGGATGGGTGGATAGCGAAAAAAGCGGATTCAGATGTGCGCCATAAAATTGAACAGGTGTTCAGTGCCGGTTTGAATGATTGCGTAAAGGCGGTAGTGTCGCTTTTTGGTAATCTGACCGATTATAATACGGCGCGGGCCATAGTGAAATATTACTACACCTTGGGTATTCTTACTGATATCTCTTCTGAAATAAACGCCTATCGTATCGAAAATAATGTTATGCTAATAGCTGATACGACCGAGTTGCTTCATCGGGTGATTGATGGAAGTAATGCTCCATTTATCTATGAAAAGACAGGAACCCAGGTAGAGTATTACATGATTGATGAGTTTCAGGATACTAGTAGAATGCAGTGGGAAAACTTCCGTCCGTTGATTGAAGAAAGTCTTTCGCATGGTGGTGATAACCTGATTGTGGGAGATGTGAAACAAAGTATTTATCGTTTTCGCAATTCGGACTGGACATTGTTGGACAGTGAAGTGAAGAGTGATTTTTCGCCTCAACTGCTTCACGAAGAGACCTTACAAGAGAATTGGCGCAGCTGTCGAAATATTGTGGAATTCAATAATGCTCTTTTTGCAATAATGCCCGATTTAATGCAACAGTTATATAATGAAAATCTCGTTTCTTCATCGTTGAATTTGGAAGAACAAAAAAAATATGCAGATCGTATATTATCGGCTTATAGTCATTGTTACCAGCAAGTACCTCAGTCTTTTCAATCAAAAGAAGGGCATGTGAAGGTTTCGTTTCTTGCTAGAGAAGAAGATAGTGGTAAAAAGTGGGAAGAGCTGGCGTTGGAACAAATACCGATTGTGTTGGAGCAGCTTCAGGATGATGGATATGCTTTGCGCGATATAGCTATTTTGGTGCGTACCAATTCTGAGGGAGCAAACGTTGCCGCTTGTCTTTTAGATTATAAAGAAGAACATTCTTCTGAACGTTACAGCTATGATATCATATCCGACGAATCCTTGTTTGTCAGTAGTTCTGCAGCTGTACGTTTTCTGGTATCTGTTTTGCGATATCTGAAGAATCCGGCGGATACAATGAACCATATGATTGCTCTGTATGAGTATCAGGTCCTGAATGGCAATTTTGGTCTCAGTGAACCACTGTTTGATGCGAAGCTCGATAATGTTTTGCAAGAGTTGGGCAACCAGTCTTTTTATGAGACAGTTGAAGGTTTATGCCGTTTATTCAAAGATAAATTTAGTATAGGAGAACAGGCCTTTTTGCAGGCTTTTTTGGATATGGTGTTTGATTTCTCACGAAATAATCGTTCTGATATAGGGAGTTTCCTTATTTGGTGGGATGAGAAAGGTAATAGGAAGTCAATAGCAACTCCCGATGGACAGAATGCTGTACGGATTATGACTGTTCATAAAGCTAAAGGTCTTGGTTTTAAAGCGGTTATTGTTCCTTTTTGTGATTGGGCTATTGATAATCGTGTGAATGGAGAACGACCTGTTATCATGTGGTGTCATCCAGAAACGGCCCCATTCGACAAATATCATCTTCTTCCTGTACGTTATGAGACAAATTTGAGTAATACACATTTTGCTGAAGATTATTTTAGTGAACGGATGCATGCGTTTATTGATAACTTAAATGTGCTTTATGTCGCATTTACGCGTGCAAAAGAAGAACTGATAGTTTTTGCTCCACGGCCAAAAAAGGAAACAAAGAAGAAAGAGAGTTCTGATAAGATGTCGCTTATATCTGATATTATCTGGTCGGCAATGTCTTCTTCATTGAAACAAACAGATCTTGGAGAGAAACTCCTTCCATTGGCTGATAAATTTGATGCAGAGAATGGTTTGTATGAACTTGGGCGATGGTGGCATCCGGCCGCATCGCTTAATGAAGATAAAACGCAAGAGATTTTAATGCAGAAGTTGAGTTTTATTTCCTCAAGTGATCGTTTGCGGCTTCGTTTGCATGGTAGGGATTTTCTTATTGATGATTCTAAGCGCAAGCATGGTGCACTGATGCATGAAATTTTGAGCCATATTGAGACGCGTGATGATATAGCTGGTGCTCTGGATTTTTATCAGATGAATGGCGTAATCAATCCGAAAGAGACAAAAGAAATATCCAAACGTATCTTTGGATTACTTGAAGTTCCTGATGCTAAATATTGGTTTGATGGAACTATGCGTGTTTTTAATGAAGTTGATATACTTTTCGGAAAGGTTTTTTCTCGTCGCCCAGATCGTGTAATGATTGCAGGCAACCGTGTAGTTGTTATTGATTATAAGTTTGGTAGTCATCTTGATAAACGTTATAATAGGCAGGTTTTGAGCTATATGAAATTGATTAGTGAAATGGGCTATAATCGGGTAGAAGGTTACCTGTGGTATATAGAATTAAATAAAATAGAAGAGGTGAAGGCATGATATATTTTTATTATTCGATAAAAATGAATATTTTTGCAAATTCTTAAATTATTAAAGCTTGCGTTGATTGCGAATGAAAGTACATAGAGAAGGAACAGGATTATTGCTGACGTTGTTTACGGTATTTTTTATCGTTGATGTTGGTATTTATCATATGATTGGTCGAGGCTGGTTGTTTCACACAGTCACATTAGTCACAGGTACTTTATTCCTGCTCGTTCTTAACTTTTTTAGAAGTCCTTACCGGCGTTTCCCTTATGATTCGGAAGGTTTGGTGATTGCTCCGGCTGATGGTACTATTGTGGCTATTGAAGAGGTGATGGAAAATGAGATTCTGCATAAGCCTTGTTTGCAAATATCGATATTTATGTCTATTTTTAATGTACATGCCAATTGGTTTCCTGTAAATGGAAGGGTGAAGCTTGTTAGGCATCAGAATGGCCGTTTCCGAGCAGCATATCTACCAAAAAGCAGCGTTGAGAATGAACGATCGTCAATTGTTATTACTACCAAAAGCGGAATAGAAGTGTTGACTCGTCAGGTTGCAGGAGCAATGGCCCGCCGTATAGTCACATATGCCAAGGAAGGTGAAGTTTGTAATGTCAATGAACAGATGGGTTTTATCAAGTTTGGTTCACGTGTTGATATATATTTACCTGTTGGTACGGAATTGTTGGTAGAAATGGATGAAAAAGTGACAGGTGATCAGACGCCTATTGCCCGTTTAGGAAAGATTCCAAATTGAATGGCATCGTAAAAATGTATAATAATGAATATTAAAAAAAGCATACCTAACATAGTCACTTGTTGTAATCTTTTATCAGGCTGTATTGCTTGTGTGATGGCCTTGGAGGGGAATTTGTCAATGGCAACATTGTGGATTATCATTGCTGCTGTATTTGATTTTTGTGATGGATTGACGGCTCGATTACTCAAATGCTATTCCTCTATGGGAAAAGAACTAGATTCGTTGGGCGATGTTGTCAGTTTTGGTGTTGCACCTGGTTTTATGCTTTTTAGCCTTTTACAGAAAACCTGCACATATATGACAGAAGATCCTACAGGTGGGTCATATATTCCTTATATCGCTTTTGTGATTCCTGTGTTTTCTGGTCTCCGGTTGGCAAAATTCAATATTGACTCTCGTCAGACAACCTCATTTATTGGTTTACCTGTTCCGGCGCATGCGCTTTTCTGGGCATCATTATCGTGTGCAATGCTCCCTTTTGTATCGATTCATCCGACGGCTTTTGTTATTGGTTTCTCCCTGTTAGCTATTGTAACCTCCTTGTTGTTGGTTTCCGGGATTCCAATGTTTTCTTTGAAAATCCATTCTCTGCAATGGAAGGGGAACGAATGCCGCTATATCTTGCTTATTTGTGGAGTCGTTTTTATCGCTTTTTTCCATGTGTTAGGAATTACGGGGACAATGCTTCTGTATATTCTCTTGTCTATTTTTAACAAGGGAAAATAAACTAACCCTTGCTTACTGATGTTTATGATATGAATTAATAATAGATTTTAGATATGTTCAAGTTTTTCTTTATGTTGTTTTTTCTTTTTGTCCTGATGCTTTTATTGTTGGGATTTTCGGTCGTACGCACATTCAAAAATATTCTTTTTGGAAGCGGTAATGATCGTAAAAGGGAGAATCATCAACATCGTTCGAGTAAAAATACTACCTCGTCAAAGGAAGATTATCCTCAAGGTGATGTTTCCCGTAAAAAAATATTCACAAAGGAAGATGGCGAGTATGTAGATTATGAGGATGTAAAATAAGTTTTGAATTTGATTTTGACCATGAAGGGTGAACTTTTTATTGACTATGTGGCAGATTAATTAATCTCAAATTTTAGTAATTGTTATTATCGTTTCCTTTTAAAGAAGTTTTGCATAAGCGCGATACAATCATCTTTCAAAATGCCATAACGAACAATAGCTTTCGGATGAAAAGCTTTTGGAGCAAAGAGAGAGAAACCACGTTTTTCGTCAGGAGCACCGTAAACAATTACACTTATTTGTGCCCATCCGATAGCACCGGCACACATTACGCAGGGTTCAACTGTGACATAGAGAGTACATCCGGTCAGGTATTTGGCTCCTAATGAGCTTACCGCTGAAGTGATAGCCAGCATTTCTGCATGAGCTGTCGGATCAGCAAGACGTTCGGTTTGATTGTGAGCGCGGGCAATAATTTTATTGTTGCAAACGATGATGGCGCCAATAGGAACCTCTTCTTCTTCTTCAGCCAGACGGGCTTCAGCCAAAGCTTGTTTCATAAAGTATTCGTCGTCAAAAGGATTCATCTTCGCATCTCTTTTTCGTCGAATAAGGTTGGATAATCCAATTCTAGTGTTTTGATGACATGTGAAAGGATCGTTTCGCGATACCAACGAGATTTATTGGAAATCTTATATTTCTTCATATAATTCAGTATCGTCTTGTACTCATCATCGTTGAGCATAAAGTCAATCCTGTGTACACGCGGATGATCAGGGCGAGAAGGAGAATATTTGCATATTTTTGATTTCATGTTGCAAATGTAAGTTTGAATAGGCAGATAAAAAAGAAAATAGATATCTTTTAATGTCTTTATTTTGTAATAATAGACTACTGTACTATCTTTGCTTCAAACAATCGAAGATAGGTTGGACCTCTGTATAGCTTTTAAATAAGCCTGAAGATCATGCATCTCGTTTATACTATCTTTGTAAATATAACTGAAGCTATGGCACATAAGAATGAAATGGGAAAAGAAGGTGAAGCTATAGCTCGCAGATATCTGGAGCAGAAGGGATATGTAATTGCCTGCATGAATTGGCATTGGCATCATTATGAATTGGATATTGTGGCGATGGATGGCGAGGAATTAGTTATCGTCGAAGTTAAGGCACGCGCCCGCGATTATCTACTTTCACCGGAAGAAGCCGTAGATGCAGGAAAGATTCGTCGTATTGTTACTTCAGCAGATGCTTATGCCCGCTTCATGAATATTGCTTTGCCTATTCGTTTTGATATTATTTCGTTGATACAAGCGAATGGTTGTTATCAAATAGATCATATCAAAGATGCTTTTTATGCACCGTGCAACTAATTAGAAACATGATGAATATAGAAGAAGTACGTGGTTATTGCCTTTCTTTGCCAAATGTAACAGAGTGTTTCCCCTTTGATGACGTCTCACTTGTTTTTAAAGTTGAAGGGAAAATGTTCCTTTTGCTTCCGCTTGATGCGATAGAACCGAAAATTACATTAAAATGTAATGCTGATTATATTGAGGTACTTAGGCAACAATATTTATCTGTAGAAGAAGCTTTTCATTTTAATAAGAAATACTGGAATTCTATTTACTTGGAGCGCGACATGCAGGATGAAGAAATCTTGTACTGGATTCGCCATTCATATGGCGAGGTAATAGGAAAATTGCCATTAAAATTGAGAAATAAGTACAAAAATATCGATTATGAAGGAAATAAGTAGTTCTCCTCGTATTATCCGTCTTGCGGAAACCGAGTCTACAAACAATTATATGCACGGCTTGTTAGAGAAGGAAGCCTTACCGGAAGGAGTAGTTATAGTAGCAGATTTTCAATCGCACGGGAAAGGTCAAGTAGGTAATAGCTGGGAATCAGAAGCAGGGAAAAATCTGATGTTTAGTGTCCTTTTGCATCCTGATTTTTTACCAGCAAACCAACAGTTTCTTATTTCTCAAATATCAGCATTAGCTGTTCAGCAGATGTTGGAAACATTTGCGAAGCCAGTTTTTGTAAAATGGCCAAATGATATTTATTGGAATGACAAGAAGATATGTGGAATGTTGATTGAAAACGATATTGCAGGAACTAAACTGATTAATTCGATTATTGGTATTGGAGTTAATATAAATCAGAAGAAATTTTATAGTAATGCGCCTAATCCGGTTTCATTGACTCAAATTACAGGAAATGAATATGATCTTTGTGAGATGTTGAATATATTTTTGTCTTGTTTTTTTAAGCTGTATAATACCTTAATGCAAGGAGCTAATGAAGTGATACGTAATCTTTATTTTGCTTCTTTATATCGTGGTAAGGGTTATCATCTCTTTAATGATGCAAACAATGAATTTGAAGCTTGCATTCAGAACGTGGAACCTAGCGGACATCTGACCCTTGCACTTCGGAATGGCGAAAAAAAACGTTATGCATTTAAAGAAGTTTCGTTCGTGATGAAGTCGTTGAAAAGCTCTTGAATCATGTCGTTTCTGCAAGAATATTTCTAAATGGACTCTAAACTAATCGGCAGAACTAAATATACATTAATTTAATTCTGCCTAGGTTTAAGTAGTATCCTTTTTTCTTCAAGATGTGATTTCCAGAATGAAGAATATTTGTGCTGATATCAAAAACGTTTTTTACGTTGTGAGTCCGAATCTCTTTTTTTAAAAGAGGCGTTATTGCGGTCGGTGTTACGTGGAGCTCTTCCATAATGTCTGTCATTGTCGCGTTCCTGACGTTTGCCTGCAAATTTATTACCACGACGTCCATCTCGATTTCTGTTACTGCTTTCGCTTCTGTTTGCCTGAGCTGGTTCGACCGATATCTTGCGTCCGTCTACTTCAAAACCGTTCATGAGCTTTGTTACTCTGTCTGCCTGACTTTCTTCCACTTCAAAGAAAGAAAAACTGTCGTGCAGGTCAATCCGTCCGACGCGAACTTTACCCGGAACGCACTTGTTAATCATCTCAATAAGCATATTCGGATTCAAGCCGTCAGTTTTGCCAAAGTTGAAAAAGAAACGTGAGTAACCTTTTTCTGCATCGTAACTTTTGCTCCCGTTTCTGTCACGATTCCCATTCTTATTGAGGTCTCTGTCACGATTGCGGACCTCATGTTCGTCAACTTGTTCTATCTCGTCTGCGTCTTTGTAGTAATCAATCATACGGTTGAATTCAAGTGACACGATACGCTTGATAATATCTTCCTTATCGAGCCATTCCAATTTGCGAAAAATCTGCGGCATCAGGGTTGCAATCTCTTCCTCATTGACCTGAACTTTTTCAATCTCGTCAACTAAATTGAAAAGTTGCTTTTCGCAGATATCGTGCCCGTTGGGAATAGAACCTTTTTCAAACTTTTTGTTAATAACACGTTCAATCTCGCGAATTTTTCCTTTCTCCTTTATATGGCATATAGCGATGGAAACGCCAGTCTTTCCCGCTCTTCCGGTACGTCCGCGACGGTGAGTATAAAGTTCAATTTCATCGGGCAATCCATAATTGATTACGTGAGTCAGATCATTGACATCCAATCCGCGAGCAGCTACATCCGTGGCTACCAATATTTGCAAGTTCCGAATGCGAAACTTTTGCATAACGTAGTCGCGCTGTGCCTGACTTAGTTCACCATGGAGTGAATCGGCATTGTAGCCGTCTTTGATTAGATTATCCGCAATTTCCTGTGTTTCTTTACGGGTACGACAGAAAACGATTCCATAGATGTTAGGATAGTAATCGACGATCCGTTTTAAAGCGAGGTATTTATCTTGTGCGCGAACCATAAAATAGATGTCGCGAATATTTTTGTTGCCTTCGTTCTTTTTTCCAATGACTATTTCTTTCGGACTGTTCATATATTTCTTTGTCAGTCCAGCGATACCCTGTGGCATCGTAGCCGAGAAAAGAAGCATGTTCCTGTTTGCCGGAACTTCTGCCAAAATAGCATCAATGCTCTCAATGAATCCCATGTTAAGCATTTCGTCTGCTTCGTCAAGAATTACATTTTTAACCATGCTGAGATCAACCGTTTTTCGATTCATCAAATCAAGCAGACGCCCTGGTGTAGCTACGACAACATGGACGCCACGCTTCAAGGTCTTTATCTGACTTTCTATGCTTGATCCTCCGTATACCGGAAGTACTCTCAAGTGATCAATATATTTGGAATAATCGTTTAAATCATCGGCGATCTGAAGGCACAATTCTCTTGTTGGAGAAAGGACCAATGCTTGTGGTTGATAAACAGATATATCAATCTTTTGTAATACAGGAATTCCATATGCTGCGGTTTTACCCATTCCCGTTTCGGCTAATGCAATCACGTCATTATCATCGCCTAGTAAATATGGAATCACTTCCTCTTGTACAGGCATTGGAGACTCATAGCCCAATTCTTGAATTGCCTTCAATATAGGTGCGGCAACTCCTAATTCTTCAAATGTTTTCAAAATGTGAAATGTATATATATAAGTTTAGAGAGCGCAAAATTACACAAATAAATCGTATCTTCTTTAATGTAATACGATTTCTTTTATTTCTTGTTGTTCTTTATCTGTCAGATGCATTTTTTTTGACAGATATTTGTCTATTGAGCCATATTCTTTTTTTATTTGACTGAAAGCCAAATCTAAGATCGACTCATTGACAGTAAGTAGAACAGTTGCGGCTTCTTGAGAATCTGCATTCAGTTCGTGAGCCAGGTAGGATAAATGACTAATATTAATGCATTCGTTCGAAAGCATATAATCCTTTTTAATAGTTTCTTCTGGAACATCTGCTGCCGCAAGAAGCAGCGCAGTCAGGAACCCTACACGATCTTTTCCCAGATCGCAACTGATCAGTATCGGATAGTTTTCCTTGTTGAGGAAAAGTTTTAGGGCTTTGGCGAACTGCTCGCTGTACTTATCGACAAATGATAAGTAAACGCCTTGCATATATAATTGGACATCACCTTTACGCATTTCACCTTTTAAAATTTTTTCTTCTACAGTATATTCATCCTCAAACGGAACAGGAAGTTTTATCAGCCTGGCTTTACCATATTTAAATGGATTGTCATTGGCTTCCTTTTCATTGCGGAGATCTACTATGGTTTTTATTTTCAGATTATCAAGACGGCTTGTGTCGCGATTGCTGACAGTTGTTAGATCTCCTGAGCGAAAGATTTTCCCCCAACGAGTTGACCTGTTGTTACGAGTATTATAATAACCTCCCAAGTCACGGAAGTTTTGAATGCTATCCATAGCAATAGATCTCGAAGAACCTACCGGCAAATAGAGCTTATCGTTAAATGAAAGTAGAAAATATTTCCGTGACAGATTGTCTTCTGTGATATAAGTCATCACACCTTTGTCTATATCTTCCGATAAAGCAGCGTCCGACATATTGAAATGGTCGGGCGTATCGGATACATACAACTTTACTGTACCTGTTATCGACGATTCTGTTTCCCATTTGATAAGATAATTGCCGATATCGTCTTGGGAACAGAGTGTGTCAATCATAGGCGTACTCTCTTTATGGCAACTGGCAAAAAATACCATACAAGTCACCAAATATACTATCTGCTTAGTCATAAATTACAAACCTTCTTTCACAAAAGTAACAAAATTGATCTAACACTGTTCTATACTTAATGATATTTAATAGTGATTATAATTGCTGGCAAACTCCTTTGAAACGTAATTATCCGTATGCATACATACATCAGTTGCGAAATCTATGCCACATTTAATGATTTTATCCCATACTTCTTGAGAAATTGAAGGTAAGTCTCGGTAGCGCACATTGTTTTTTAGCATTCCGTATACAATACCGGCATTGAAATTGTCGCCAGCCCCAATTGTGCTGACAGGAAGAAGTGAGGGAGTGTCGTAATGTTTCTTGCACAAGTTTGTAAATAGATTCACACCGCCTGCACCACGTGTTTCAATAAAGCGTTTGCAGTAAAATTCAATATGATCGTGATATACTTTTTCCGTATCAGTCGCATGAAACAGATTGTAAAAGTCTTCGTCAGATCCTCTCACAATATCCGAATACTCCAGATTTTCCAGCACCGTAGGTGTAAGGTGTATAGCTTCATTGGCATGTGCTTTGCGAAAATTAGGATCATAATAGATGATGGCTTTATTTTGGCGCGCAATGTCCAAGACTTCCAATGTTTTTGAGCGTAAAAGGGGATTTAGTGAATAGTATGAACCAAAAACAATAATATCGTCTTCATTGATTGGGGGAGCCGGAACCTCCAGTCTTTGATCGGGATATTCCTTATAGAAGGAATAGCTTGCGTTGTTGTTTTTACTAAGAAACGCCAATGAAACGGGGCTCTTCCCTTGTTGGAAACGGTCGATATAATCGGTTGACAACTCATTGTCTTCCATACATTTAAGAATCATATCGCCGACATGGTCTTGACCTACCTCACTAATAAACGATACGGGAATACCCATCCGTCGTAGAGAAATCATTCCATTAAATACCGATCCTCCTGGAATAGCCGCATAAGGTTGTTCATTTTTGAAAATAATGTCGAGGATTGTTTCACCAATACCTATTACCTTTCTCATTATGATATTTTATCTTCTGATTTACTTTGTTCGCGACTTTTTGAACCTAAATATCCGCCATGATGTCGCTTAGCATAATCGGCGTTGGTGAAGCGTATACGCTTCATTGTTCCAACTACCAAGATATCACCTATAACAGTCATTACAGTTGTTGAGGTTGTTGGCGTTAGTCCTAATGGACAGACTTCTTTTGGAGAACCTGTTGAAAGGCATACTGTTGCTTCATTAGCTAAGGGACTGCCCGGATTACCTGTGATTACAATGAATTTCATGTCCGGAGCAAGTCCGCGCGTAAGTTGTACTAACTCCAAGAGTTCACGAGTTTTTCCTGAGTTTGAGATTAAAAGCATAATATCGTTTTCACGAACGATGCCCAAATCACCATGCTGCGCTTCACTGGGATGTAAAAAATAAGCCGGCGTTCCGGTTGAACTAAATGTAGTAGCAATGTTCATAGCTATTTGCCCGGCTTTACCCATCCCGCTAGTGATAAGCCTGCCTTGACATTCATGTACTTGCTTTACAATAAGCGTGACCGCCTTTTCATAAGATTCAGTCACGGGAATGTTTAATACAGCTTCAGCTTCCTGTTGCAAGATTGACGCGATTGCTTCGTTTGTCATAGTCCTCAATTTCAATTATGAATTGTAAACGGTGAGCAAAAGTAATCATTTTATTGTAATAAGACTTATTTGCGTATTCTTTTTTTATATCATAAAAATCATTACATTTGTAGCATAAACAAAATATGCAGCAATACAACGATATGACTTTTCCTTCCTTTAAATTCAATTATTGGCTTGCTCCTTTTAGTTTCCTTTATGGAATGGGTGTACGATTGAGAAATCATCTTTTCGACTGGGGCCTTTTGAAATCTGAGCAGTACCCTGTTCCTGTCATTTGCATTGGTAATTTGTGTGCAGGCGGGGCTGGAAAAACACCTCACATCGAATATTTGATGGAACTTTTGCAAGGTCAATTTCGTACGGCTGTTTTGAGCAGAGGATATAAGCGGAAAACGAAGGGTTTCGTGTTAGCCACGAAAAAAAGTACAAGTGATGATATTGGTGATGAGGCTTTCCAAACCAAAAAGAAGTTTCCTCAAGCTCTTATAGCCGTTGATGCTGATCGTTGTGAAGGAATACGTTTGTTGTTGGCTATGCCCGAAAATGAACGTCCGGAGGTGATCCTATTGGATGATGCTTTTCAGCATCGTTATGTAAAACCTTCCTTGGCTATTATGCTTTCTGATTATCATCGTATGTTTTATGAAGATAAGTTGTTGCCTGTAGGTCTTTTGAGAGAGCCTAAAACAGCTGTTCGGAGGGCAGATATTGTGATTGTTACTAAATGTGATAGGAAAATGAACCCTATTGATTTCCGGGTTATAACTTCTAATCTTCATTTACAGGCAAATCAGTTGCCATTTTTTACGACGATTCAATATAAAGATCTTAAGCCTGTTTTTGCCAATAATCCGAGATCTTTATCCAAAGATGGTATTAAAAGAGATAGCGATGTACTCCTATTTTCAGGTATAGCTTCACCTGATTATTTTATTGAAGAGGTTAGAAGTTGGTCGGATAAAGTGACTGTTGTTCGCTTTAGTGATCATCATCCCTTTGATAAAAAAGATATAGCAAAATTGGATTCAATTTTCAGCAAAATGACATCTGCAGGTAAATTTATCGTCGTCACTGAAAAGGATGCAGCACGTCTGATTAATAATCCTTTTGTACCAAAAGGATGGAAGCATTTGCTCTACTATCTGCCTATTGAAGTCGTATTTAAAGGCAAAGCTGCTTTTGATAAGGTTATCATCCGACACATAACCGATTTTAAAAAGAATTGTATTATACATTAAATATCACTGATATAAAAATGAGTAACAGAACAGAAATAGCAACACTAGGCGAATTTGGATTAATTAATCATTTGACAGAGTCTGTTAAATTGCAGAACGAGAGTACTCTTAAGGGCATTGGAGACGATGCTGCCATACTCGATTATAAAGACAAACAGGTGCTTGTTACAACCGATCTACTGCTAGAGGGCATTCATTTCGACCTTACATATACGCCATTGAAACATTTGGGTTATAAATCAGCTGTGGTTAATTTCTCTGACATTTATGCCATGAATGGACAGCCTAAACAAATCGTGGTTTCTTTAGGCATTTCAAAGCGGTTCTCTGTTGAAGATATAGATGAGATTTATGCAGGTATCCGTTTGGCATGCGATATTTACGGTGTTGATATTGTAGGGGGCGACATATCAGCATCCCTTACAGGATTATGTATTAGTATTACATGTATTGGAGAAGGCGAGAAAGGTAAAATTGTCATGCGTAGCGGGGCAAAAGATACTGACTTGATTTGTGTATCAGGAGATTTAGGCGCCGCGTATATGGGACTGCAACTATTAGAAAGAGAAAAACATGTTTTTAATGGACAGAAAGATTTCCAACCGGATTTTGGAGGTAAAGAATATGTACTTGAACGTCAACTCAAACCTGAAGCGCGTAAAGATATTATTCAGATGCTTCATAATGAGAATATTCTCCCGACATCAATGATGGATATCTCCGACGGATTGTCGTCCGAATTATTGCATATTTCAAAAGCAAGTCATGTGGGTTGCCGAATTTATGAAGATCGTATTCCTATCGACTATCAGACAGCGGCTATGGCTGAAGAATTTAATATGAATCTGGTTACTGCGGCTCTCAATGGAGGTGAAGACTATGAACTACTGTTTACTGTTCCGCTTACTGACCATGAAAAGATAGAAAAAACAGAAGGTGTCAAATTGATTGGGCATATCACAAAACTAGAATATGGCAATTATTTAGTAGGACGCGATGGGGGCGAGGTTGAACTGAAAGCTCAAGGGTGGACTGCCGAGAAAGGAATGTAATTGGAATCCTATGATTTATTATATTTTGTGAATATCAAATAATTTGACAGATCTTATTTGGCAATCTTTTCTTGTTCTGTTTTACCTAAGGTAACCGAAGCCTCGGATGCCCGAAAGATCCCTTTATTCTCGTCGCGTCCTTGAAGGACAAACTTGCATCCTTTGGTGTAGACTGCCTGTTTGCACAGTTCGCGGATATGTTCTTTTGAAAGACGATTGATGATGAGTCCGCATTGCATATCGGAAAACTCAGTCAGCATATTGTAATCGCCGTCACTATCGCCTCCTACAAGAACCGGACCTTGCCCATGATGATTCTTTGCAATCATATTTTTGATTGCGATTACTTTACCTTCAGCAAAGGTCAAAGGATAGGCTGTGTCGTATTCGTTGATGAATCTTCCCTTATCATCTTTTTTTAACATCATCCCAATTACGTGATCGCGGCTAAGATTTAATCCATATTTGGGATTAGTAGCCACAGCTTCAACAATTTCTTTCAGAGAAGCCGAACAAATATATACGTCAAAACCGTTTGCTATCAGGCAGTGATAAAGGTCTTTCATTTCGTCGGTAATGGTAAAGCCTGTTTTGAATGTTGTTGTCACTTTCCCCGCCTGCCCCATTGCCGGACTTTCCCAGATTCTTTTTTCGAAGGGAGTGGTCATCCAATAATCGACCGATTTTTTAGCCAACGTACGGATTTGGTCGGGCGTCATGCCTTTGAAGAAAAACAAAATCCAGGTATAGCTTACATCTGCTCCAAAAGTATCGGTTAACACAGTGTATAGATAGCGCATTTTACAACTGAAGTCCTGATACTGGGGCGTTTTTTGAATTTCTGTCAGATTCATCCTTCCTTTCATCCCGGAATAATGATTATATAAGAAAGTATAATCGTCGAAAATATCTGTTGCCAGCATTCTGACTGTAATAGACTTTTCTCCTGACATCCTGTTTGTATCCTTTAGTGGCTTATCGAGATCTGGAATGTTTCCGGTTAGTACATTCATCATCTCTTTTGGTTCTATTTTGTAATACAGATGTTCTATCTGATAGATTTGAAAGGTCTCCTCAACATCGTTGATGGCTGTCGTGTTATCGAAATCGAAAACAGCATAGGGTTTATTCGTCGCGTCGTAATTTTTGCTATCGCGTCCGTAGTTGCTTATTAATGCATTAAGTTGTTTGTATGCTGTTTCTGCCCAATTCCCTTTTGCCAGATGTATTGTGGCCGCCTGTCCCGTTGGCAATAATACAAAAAGACATAGTAATACGTAGAATAAGCTATTTATTTGATATCTTTTGCGTGTATTCATATTTCCATGGTTTACGTTTATGGCAAAGGTAAAACAATTAACTGGATGAGCAAGCATGCTATATGATAATTCATGAATAAATTCTATGTCTACAGGTGTGTTTAGCATTTGAAAATACTACACCGAAAGCATGGAATTCTTAGTTTAGAGTAAGCTTGCTGGGAGGATTATTTTATAAATATAATTCGTTGGCGGAATTGCTTTATAAGCAGATAACCTATCTATTGTATTTGTTTATTGTGTTATTGAAACATTTTGTACATATAATAGATTGAATTTTAGCAAACGTAAAGATATGTTTCTGTAAACCTCCCCATATTTTTATCGGCTCATATAATATGGAACGATCGTTCCATATTATATGGATCGACCGTCTCATATATGTGAATCGATCGATTCACATATATGAGACGATAAATAAGTTATAGCAATCAGTAAAATTATCTTTGACCTGTGCAAAAATTCTTCCAATGGAAAAATAAAACAAGTTGTGAACAATACTCGCAAAGTAATTGATATTTTGTTTGTGTTTAAAATACAAAGCAACTTCTTATTCGTTGTTAGAAATATCCATGTGTTATTACATCACCGTATTTGAGTGCAAGTTCAATGCGTCGAACTAAAAATTCACTGTTTATACTTTTAGATGTGAATTCCAAAATGTTTTCACCATGACGTAAGACTGACGGTGCAAAAACCAACGCAATTTCCTGATCAGTGCCTATAAATCCGCGATTACGGTCATATAGTGATGTATATTGAGGCATTTCTTTTATTGCGGCAACGCCATTGAGAGTTACATTACATTTTGTCGAATTGCTTGTACGAAAAAATAATATGACTTCTTTAGGCTGTTTGGTTTTAACTATATCTCCAATGTAGACAGATGCAGTCTTGGTTTCATTTGGGCGAATAGATAATGGTAGTGGAGAATTAGGACGAACGCCATATTCTTCACGCCCTTCAGAAAGAGAAAAAATTTTATTTCGTCCTTCTAATGTTTTGAGCGATCCTAATTCTTGTAATAGTTGTGGCATTTTATACCGGCAGACTTGTCCACCTTCTTCTAAATGATATTGACCATTATATTTGCAATTGTATTCTGCAAGGTAGAAATTAAATAAATATATACCATCAGCTCCCTGTGATAAAACGTAAGAGCATACGCCACGATACATGCCATGTGAAAGAGGCTCAAATTGTCTGTTTGTTACAACGTCACTACTGGCATACAGTGGAATTTTTAGATCTTTTCCTAATGCTTTTTTGAAAGCGCCGACAGGGATCTGCGGATCATTTCGTAAATGAATGCCAATAGCAATAAAGTCAAGAAGCCCTTCTTTAAGCCATTGCCGTACATCGAGTCCTCTTGACATATTTGCTTCGAGAGTAGGTGCAACTCTTGCTGTAAGTAGAATTTTCTTGTGTTTTTGAATTGATATTTCATTTACTTTTTTACGTATTTCACGCATCCATTGTGTCATGTTTGCAGCGTTTGCTTTGCCTTGTCCGGGTTTACAATAGACAAAAAAGCGCATGAAATCAAGTTCATAACCGTCTATATAGTTTGCATAATTCTCTAATTGTTCTGAAATGATATCAAGTTTATGATCGCGAACTTCTTTATGCGTAAAATCTAATGCCCCGGCGCTGTGCCATCCTTGTGTTGTATCATTTACCCAATATTGAGGATGCTTTAACCACCAGTCTGTATAGTAGATTGGACAATGCGTTGTTGTATCGTTGAAATGTAGGTCATTTACCCGATAAGTAATGAAGGTTTCTTTACCGTTCTTTTTCGCACGCGTTAATGTAGCTTTTACTAAATCAGTTCCATTTCGTTGCAAATACATGGCGTTGTCATAATAGCGATGGAACATTGTGTCTGTTCCGCAACTGAGTGTGCCATTTAAATTGTCTCCCATGATATGCCCATATTTAGATGGAACATAAAAAAAGTCGCTGCCTGTACAAATCATGTATGTTGTTACCGGAGTATTTTTTGTTACCAAATCGACACACGAGTCCAAATCCGCCAGCGTAAGCGGCCGTCTGTCAAACCAAACATTGCCTAGCAGGTCGCTGCCATCATTGTTATGTATATATCTATATGTTTGCTTTATAGGGTTTGTTGTTTTACTGAATGCTTCAATAAATAAAGTTTGAGAAGCAAATACGATAATGATTAGCCAAAGATGTTTCATAATTTGTTTGATAGGTAATATGCTTTTTCAGTTTCAGAAAATACTCGTTTTTTATTAGGAGAAGAAGTCATTTCGAATTCCAGCTCTCCTCCATTCATAATGTCCTGGTGCGTAATATATGCTTTTGTATATGTTTTGCCATTGAGTTTTACCGATTTGATATATCGATTTTTATCACTTACTTTTGAGGCACTGATAATAAATGTTTTTCCATTATCCAGATTTATCTTCATATAGGGAAGATAAGGGGCTCCAATGACATATTGATCTGTTCCGGGACAAACCGGATAAAATCCCATGGCTGAAAAGATATACCATGCAGACATTTGTCCGCAGTCGTCGTTCCCGCATAATCCATTGATGTTATTGCGATACATACGATTCATGATTTCTCTGATCCAGTATTGAGTCTTCCATGGCTGTGTAGTCCATGAGTAAAGATATGGAATATGGTGGCTTGGTTCATTTCCTTGTACATATCCGCCAAGTAATCCTTCGCGTGTTACATCCTCGGTGTCGGCAAAGAATTTGTCAGGTAAATTTGTTGTAAAGAGCGAATCCATTTTGTGTATGAATCGTTTGTTCCCACCCATAAGGCTAATCAGACTCATTGGATCTTGCGGTACATAGAATGAATAATTCCAGGCATTGCCCTCTATAAAGCCTTGTCCACTTGTACTTAGTAAGTCGAAATTTTGTTTCCAGCTACCATCTTTGTATCTTGGACAAACAAATCCTAGAGATGGATTGAATACATTTTTGAATGATTCTGCACGCGTTTTATATTTGTCAGCGATCTTTGTATTCCCCATCAATTGAGCTGTGTGGTAGATAGCCCAATCTTCATAAGCATTTTCGAGAGTAGTTGATGCCGCTGTTTGTGAATAATCGTAAGGTAAATAACCATATTTTACATATTGGTCTGTGTGTTCATAATAAGGAACATTAGATGAACTAATCATCGCTTTTAATGCTTCTTCTTTATCAATCGGTAGTCCTTTTGTTATAGCATCTGCAAGGACTGAAACGGCATGATAGCCTGTCATGCACCAGTTTTCGTTGGCCATATGCGACCAAACAGGCAGCATATGATGAACGCTTTGTTGATAATGCTTGATCATTGATTTTACAATATCGGTGTTCACTTTCCTATTAATAATATTGAACAACGGGTGTAAGGCACGATATGTATCCCAAAGAGAGAATATGGTGTAGTTGGTGAAGTTGTCCGCATGATGTATGTTTTGATCTAATCCTCTGTATTGTCCATCTACATCCATATATATTGAAGGGTTTATCATGGTGTGGTAAAGCGAGGTATAAAGCATGGCCATCTGGTCTGTATTCCCTTTAGCATCGATGACAGAAAGTGCTTGTTCCCATTTATTATTAGCTTCACTGCAAAGTGTGCTGAACGATTTGCCGCTTGTTTCTGTTTTTAAGTTCTTTATGGCTCCTTCCGTACTTACAGCCGAAAGGCCGACTTTTATTTCCAGCTCGGAATGATCATCATTTCCAAAAGAAAAATAGGCAACGATTTTACGTCCAGCCATTTCTGGAAAATCATGGTTTGTATCAAATCTCCGCCAACCTCCGGCATAGTTCACTTTTGCACGATCGGTATAGCCGTAATGTAGAATAGGTTGCGAAAAAGATATAGCAAAATAGGTATAGTTTGCTTGAGCCCAGCCGTTTGTGATACGATAACCCGTCAGCAAAGTATCATTTTCGACACGCAGACTTGCCCATAGGACTTTGCCGTCATAATTGTATATGGCATGATTCAAATCTAATAATACCTGTCGTTTTGTATGAACGGGATATGTATATTTGTGTACGCCGACTCTTTCAGTGGCAGTTAGTTGAACCTTAATTTGATCGTCACTAAGCATCACTTCATAATATCCCGGGCGAGATTTTTCAGTTGTATGACTAAAACGTGAACGGTATCCGCTATCAGGGTCAGTTGCAGTCCCAGGGTTGATTTGTACTTGTCCGGTAAAAGGCATTAATAAGATATCGCCCAGATCTGAATGTCCGGTTCCACTGAAATGTGTATGGCTGAAACCAACGATTGAACTGTCTTTGTATTGATAGCCAGCACAATATTCATAAGCTCTCGGTTGATATACACCATTGATATTGTGTGGAATTGTGTCAGTGTCCGGACTTACCGCTACGATGCCATGTGGAGCGCAAGCACCTGGAAATGTGTGCCCCATTCCATTTGTCCCAATGATTGGATTTACCAAATCTGTTTTTTGAGCCAGTATTGGCGTTGTTATACAAGCCAGCGCTATGGGCCAAAATTTGAGTTGTTTTTTTAGTCGCATATTGTTTTATTTGATTCTGAATGAATGCCAAATATAAGAAAAGAGGAAGATTGCTAACGTATGGATCTGGCTAAAATGTATAAATATTTGTCTATTCTTGACACTTTCTAAAGTGTTCGCTTTAGATATTCCTATAAAGTGGGAGTGAAGTAAAAAGGAATAAAAAAAGACTGGATTCGTTAAAGAATCCAGTCTTTTCTAATTTATCTGATTATCAGATTATTTTACTAATGAAGTGAAATCGCTGTTGGTTGCATATTTAGCAAATTCCAAGTCGTTCAGAGCTTCTTTAGCAAGAGATTTGTCAGCAGAAATAGCAGATTTTAAATTGCTGATAACACCGCTTGCATCATTTGTACGAGCAGCAACGATCGCTTTCAGATAAGATGTGATAGCACTAGGATTAGCAACAGCATTCAAAGTTTGAGCTGCTTTGCTATAATCTTTTGTCAGAATCTGTGCTAATGCAGCATTGTTTGTCTTAACAGAACCAAATGAATTAGCCGCTTTTTCATATTCTCCTTGTTCCAAATAAAGAACGCCGAGAGCCTCACTCAATTCATTAACGCCAGATGCACTACCAAATAGTTGCTGAGCTTTTGCCTGATCTCCCTTTGTTAAAGCGATCAACCCTAAGTTCATGTTTGCTTCCGGATTGTTCTGGATAGAATTTGCCTTGTTAAAGAACTCTTCTGCTTTGCTTAAATCACCGTTACGGAATGCCATCATACCTGCATTGTTCCATGTACGATAGTCATTAGGATAAAGTTCGGTAGCCTTGTTATAAATAGCTGTCTTTTCTGCATTATTGTTTGTCAGTGTTGCAGCATACAGGCTCTCTTCAACACTCAGTTTAGAAGGATCTTCTTTTGCTAATTTGCTGATTTCTTCGTCAGATTTGCCAATGATTTCAACATTCGCTGTTAAGCGAGAACGACGCAACTGTGGGAGAATTTCGTCAGCCAATTTGCTGAATACAGCAGAGATGTTCTTGATTTCTTTTTCACGTTGTTCAGGATCCTGATACATGGAGAGGACGCGAAGAACAAGGTCTTTATCTTGAATATTTGATTTTGAAACCAATTCCTGGAAACCGTCCCAGTCCTGAGCTGTGTAGTGAGCATCAACCGGAGTCTTAATATCCATCTTCTTAAATTCTTTTGCAAGATAATTGCTTGTATTCTTTTCACGTTTCTCAGACAATCCTGTATTCAGTTTTACACCACCATCAGGAGATGCATAAGCTTGAATTTCAACAGCTACATTCTGGTTAGGAGCAACTTCGGCATTCTTTACTGTGCTCTTCCATTCAGACAATTCATCTTTTTTCAGTTCTTTTGAACGAAGTTCAGCCTGCTGGATAAGGAACATAATGTTTGCATTGTGAGCTTCTTTGATAATGCGTTGGAATTTATCAGCAGCAAGAGCAGCATTTGCTGTAGCAGCATTTGCTAATTCTGATGTAGCGATAACACCTTCGCCGATTTTAATTTCAGGCAATTTGACTGTTTTGTTTTTGATTTTTGCTTCAAAAGTCAGATACAAGTCCGATTTCTTCATTTCAGGTTTGTAAGTAAAGTTTGATTTCATGGTTACGTTAGCACCATCTTTCAAAGATATAACCTGATTATTGCCTTTTACACTTTCTCCCTGATAAGTATAAGCAGTTCCCCATGCTTCACCGCCTTCATAACGGAGAACCGGAGTTACAGTTACAACAGCTTTCTTATTAAACCATTTTGCCGGGAAAGTTGCGCTGATTGTTACAGGAACTTTGCCCCCAATAGCCTCTAATGGCTGAGGTTCAGCTTTAATGTACTCACTTGCTAACGGTTTCAACTTGCTTGAGCAAGACGAAAAGGTCAGAATTGCGGCCAATACTAAGAAAGGCACTAAATACTTTTTGTTCATGATCTGATATTTATTTAAAATGTTATTGTAATAATTCACCTACTAATCTGTTTAAACGTTTTTCATAACGCAAATTTAAGCCATTTTTTAATTGCGTGTGGCTAATAGATATCAAAATCTTCCAAATTAATACTTATTAACCTGTATTTATATAAGTAGGACTTGAAAATAGGAGTCAAAATGACACTTTACAGTATAATTTTCTGTGTATATGTCTTACGATTATAAGATACTCGAATAATGTAGACTCCTGGATTAACAGTTTTGAGTCGCAATGTCGATTCTTGTTCATTAAGTGTCCAGGCTTGTATTAATTTACCGTCTAGTGAGATCAGATAGGCGCGACTTTGTCGGGGATTTTCGGGTAAAAAGACCTGAACTGTTTGTTTCTCTGAGCCTAATGTAATATATATATTGGGAGGTGTAACGATTGACTTACTGTCTGTTTTTATTGTATATTGAATTACCGGATCGATGTATAAGGAAGTCGCATAACCTATTGGAGAATACTTTGCAGCCTCAATCCAGTTATCGTTATATTTTACCCAGGAGGTGTTTTGCGTTGTCCTTGTTTTTTTTAGGCTGTAGACAGTGAATAAAGCACCTTTGGTGGTTTTAATCTTATATCCGATAAAGAAGGTGTTTGTCGCATAAACTTCGGAGGAGAATGGGATGAAACTTTCTGTGTCCTTATTGAGATCTTTTGACATTGTTTGGAATGTGCTGTCTGTTGTTGAACGGTATAAAACTGCCGGATTGAATAATTCAGAGTGTAGAATATTTCCCGGTTTTCCGTTTACATTATCATAAACGTTGATTTCTACTTTAATTTCTGATAGAGAATAAATATAAGGGCATACAATATAAGAACCGTAAATCCGTACATCCCCATTTACCTTATAACATTCGGCATACTCTGACGTATTGGTTGAATTTGTGCCAAACAAATATTCTTTAGTGTCAGTACTTTTCGTAGCTATTTCTATAGAATCAATGTCACCATTATTACGTATATTACTCAATCTGTAACAAGAATTTGATTCGTATGGATCCAGGCCGTCACAAAGTAATATATTGTTATTTTTGTCAGGATTTAGCCAATGTTTGAGTTGTTTATTTGTATTTTCGGAAATGGTCCAGCTTTGTTTTAGCGCATAGTAATAATCATCAATTGGGTGCGAACATGATGCTTCCGGATTTCCTCCGGTGAGTGCTCCAATTATTCGATTGTTTGCATCAAATAAGGGTGAGCCTGATGAGCCGGCGGTAGTATTGCCTGATAGCCATTTAGAAATGTACCAGAAGTTATTATCATTAAAACCATAGATGTTTGTGAAAAAATTTTGTAGTGTTGGAATGCTGTCTGCTATGTTTACTCGTTTGACAGATCCTCTCGGATGGTGAATACCTGTATAAGGAGCGTTGCCTGCATCTTGTGCATTCCAGCCAGAATAGTAAGGGCGGTAGTAGACCGGCGGTGTTTCAGTCAATTCCAGCAGTGCCATATCTGTAGCTTTGTTAGCAGCCCGGAAATGAGATGAAGCCATGGACATTTCCTCTGTGCCAAGAAAATCGGTTGAAGTTGTTGGTGTCTCATAATTAAAGAAGAAAACGATGCTCCCTGCAACAGATTCATAATCGGGATTTTCGACGTCAAAGCTATCATTGAGACAGTGAGAGGCCATGAGGATGTATGGCCTTTTGTCGTTTGCTGTATTGTTGATTAATGAGCCTGTACATAAAACCCCTCCATCTATAATCATCAATACCACACTTCTTGCTATATTATCATACTGTGTTGTCTGTTTTTGATAGAAAGAAAGCGGATTCATGCATTTGAAAGAATTCCAACTTGGCTGAGGCTCTTTATAAGCACGAAGGTCGCGATATCCGTGATTGACTTCCCCTACCTGCAATACGCCGTGAAAAGCAACGTCTTTAGGTTCTTGATATTCTATAATGACTCGGTCACCGTCAATAGGTCTTACGGGCAATAATTTTTTTTCTGAGTTGTTAAGATAGTTGAACGATCCGATAACTTGCGTTTGGTTGGCGTTGTAAAGGAAAAGACTTGCCCCTTTTGGCAATTCGTATTTACTGAATAAAAGATTGATGGAATAAGCATTAGCCGAATGAATTCCTAATCGCCATACACGGGTCCCGTCTGCTGTTGTAAAATGAATTCCGGAATTTTCCGGCGTATAATCAGTGATGAATTTGTATGCAAAACGGAATCCGCTTTTTAAACCCTGTGCTTCAAGAGAATCCTGATGTAACTGATCTTTCAGGTCAAAATGGGGCATTTCGACGTACAATGTCTCGTCGGTACTTTTT
Organism: Parabacteroides sp.; assembly: GCA_028707405.1. Lineage (GTDB taxonomy): Bacteria > Bacteroidota > Bacteroidia > Bacteroidales > Tannerellaceae > Parabacteroides. Next base: position 36,669 of record JAQWBH010000010.1, read on the forward strand.
GTGATGCTTAGCGGCATTGGTTGGCCACCATGACTGATTTGAGCAAATACCAGTGTTGCATCTCCCAGTAATAGTAACAGGAATATAAAGAATGTTCCCTTTCTCATGATTATTTGGCTGATAGGGTTTCAATGTCTTTTTGACGCACTTCATCCACACTCTCAATCTGATTAATGTAAGTGATAATTTTATTCAATTCTTGTACTGAATGAACAGCAAAATTGATAGTGCAATCAACAATTTCATCAACGGTAATGGTTGTTAAACCATCGATAGAGAGCTTGAGCTTTTCAGTGATAGCGTCTACGAGATCGCTTAGCAGGTGGTAGCGGTCAATAGCTTTTATATTAATACTTACAGGATAAAGAATATTCATGTTTTCGGCAAAATTGATGCTAGTAATTGAATCGCCTTGTTTGGAGGCTAAGATAATAGCCGTGCGGCAATCACGCTTATGAATAGTCACTGTATGATCTTCATTTACAAATCCGACGACCTCATCTCCAGGAAGAGGATGACAGTCGAGACACCGATGGAATGTCTCGGTTTCAATCTGATGATGCAATGCGGAAAGCAGATGTCGTTTGGCTTTGTATGTGAGCACGTGCTCAAGCCAGTCGGCCTTAGGTGTGACCGTGTTATTCACTCCGATTTCTACACAATCACCCCGTTTCAGAACGGTCTTTATAGAACATAATTTCCCATTGATGCGTGCGTATTGTGCATGGTCGCCAATCTTACTGTGTATCTCGTAAGCAAAATCAAGAGCTGTTGCATCTTTAGGAAGAATTACTCCATGTCCTTTAGGAGTGAATACCAGCACATCGTCATTATAGAACGAAGAAACAACGTTCTCGATGAATCCGTCCTCTTTCTGGTGGAAAGCTATATCCTGTAGAACGTTTTTGAACTTTTTGATCCAGTTGTCTACTCCATTTTCCGTACGGTCACTAATACATCCCATTTTGGAGTTGTATATCATTCGCTCTGACGAAATATGAAGTTCCTCCCATTCTCCTTCTGCACTCAGAAGTTTTATGTGCAAACTCTGATACCCATTCTCTTTTGGAGAATCGATGTAGTTGTTCATCTCTCCCGGTTTCTCTTTGAATATATCCGTCAGTATTGAATAGATTTGCAAACAACGATTTTTTTCGGATACTGGCGTACAGTCAGGGAAAACAATATGTAC
>JAQWBH010000172.1 GCA_028707405.1 Parabacteroides sp.
ATCAATGCACTTGATGCTGTAAATCCGTGCATGGCTTCCGTATAATGAAAATCCGTGGCACTCAGAAAAAAGGCTTGTAATCCTTTTTCAGCACCGGAGATGACGGCTGTATCGTATCCGAATAAAAGGCCTCCCAGCACAGCCACAAGGACTATGCTGAAGAGGTATAGTTTACTTCCGTTCGTATTTTCCATGGACAATTTATTGTCAATACATGTTTACAATGGCCTCATATAGTTCTTGCTTGCCGCTGAGCTGTTCAGGTTCTCCATGCTGCTTTGCATAAGCTACAAGGTCTTCAAGAGTCAGACGACCTTCTTCATATTCTTTACCTTTACCTGCATCAAAAGAGGCATAACGCTCCTTGAACATCTGAGGATATGGTGAATTCTCCAATATATCTGCTGCGCTTTCCAAAGCATGAGCCATAGCATCCATACCACTGATATGAGCAATGAAAATATCGTCAAGATCGGTAGAATTACGTCGAGTCTTGGCATCAAAATTCGAACCTCCGTTATGCAGACCTCCATTGCGGATGATTTGCAGCATTGCCTGAACAAGTTCGAAATGATCGATTGGGAATTGATCGGTATCCCATCCGTTCTGATAATCACCTCGATTCGCATCAATGGAACCCAGCATTCCGTTATCGACAGCAACAGCCAGTTCATGTTCAAACGTGTGACCGGCTAATGTGGCATGATTAACTTCGATGTTTACTTTGAAATCTTTGTCCAGGTTGTGTGCTTTCAAGAAACCAATGACAGTCTCTGTATCTACATCATATTGATGTTTTGTAGGTTCCATGGGCTTCGGTTCAATAAGAAATGTTCCTTTGAACCCTTTTGCACGAGCATAGTCGCGGCATTTAGTCAACATTGTTGCCAAATGTTCCTTTTCTCGTTTCTGATCGGTGTTCAGCAATGACATATAGCCTTCGCGTCCGCCCCAGAATACGTAGTTTGTTCCACCGAGTTCGATTGTTGCATCAATAGCATTCTTGAGTTGTACGGCAGCACGGGCGACAACATCGAAGTTCGGATTTGTGGCAGCACCGTTCATGTAGCGTTTGTGGCCGAAGATGTTGGCTGTGCCCCAAAGAAGTTTGATGCCTGTATCCGACATTTTTAGTTTTAGATATGCAACAATCTCTTTCATGTTGGATTCGTACTCTTCTATCGTGTCAGCTTCTTTGCAGAGATCAACATCATGAAAGCAAAAATATTCAATGCCCAGCTTTTGCATGATTTCAAAACCGGCATCGACTTTAGCTTTTGCGACTGCCATCGGATCTGCATTTTCATTCCATGGAAATGCTTTTGTATCGCCACCAAACTGGTCGGTTCCTTGAGCACCCAGCGTGTGCCACCATGCCATTGCAAACTTAAGCCAGTCTTTCATTGGTTTGCCCATGATAACTTTATTGGCATCATAATAGTGATATGCCATCGGATTCTTACTGCCTTTCCCCTCATATTTGATTTTCTCTATTCCGGGGAAAAATTCTTTGTTTGCCATAATTTTATGATTTATTGTTGTTGAAAAATTATTTATGCTTTGATAAGTATACTTTACCTAAAAGACTTTATGAATGCTCCGGTTGTAAATTTTACGGTCGAACTTATAGTATCTGGCTGCTCGGTGACTAACGTCTTTCTCATAATCGTTCAGCGGAATAATATATTCCATCTGAAGCATTTTTTTATGAAAATTGCGAGGATCAAATTCTCTGTCGAAAATACGTTCATGTAAATGGCGAATCTGATACATCGTGAATTTGCGTGGCAAAAGATCATAAAGGATTGAAGGCGTACTCTCTACATTTTTTTGTAGTCGGAGGATTGCCGCCGAGATGATCTGATTATGGTCGAAAGCCAGTTCGCCCACATCCTCAATAGGCAACCAGCAGGCATGATATTGTGAAGTAAGTTGCTTCAGGTGATGATCAATTTTTACCCACGCAATATAGGCGACGGTTACTATCCGTTCGATGGATGCATTCAAACTGTGAAATCGTTCCAACCAGGAGGTGTCTTTCGGGTTACTTGTCCGGTTGATAGAACCAAAGGCTTGAAATTGCATCATATTGATATTCTTCAGGCCTGTAAGTTCATAAAGAACACGACGGACAGCTTCATCCAGATCTTCGTCGTCGTATATTAGACTTCCAGGAAGTTTCATGCGTCCCTTAGGTTGTCTTTCTTGACTATTTACTTGTTGTACTAATAAAACTTTCAAATTCTCTCCATCGTAACCGAAGAGAACACAGTCTATTGAAATATGTGGATTGATTTGTCTGTCTGACATATGCTGTTCCGTTATTTTCTTAATAAGCAATGCAAAATTACCATGAAAGATAAGTTCTTAATAAATTATTTATATGTTTTAAAGCATTGTTTTTGTGATAGATACAAAGGTTAGTGTATTTATGCCGGACATATTGTATTATGTACCAAATACCATAACTTTCCTTTATATAGATAGTTGGAAAAATGGAAACCATTCTACTTAATGTTTTTTGTACGTTAAGTTAAGGGGAATTTAAAAAAGTATAATCTTCCATTTTATTATGGGAAGTCGTTTATACAATAATTTCTATGAAATTTTAGAGATATGAAATTGAGACTATAAGCAATTAAATCGGCTCAATGCTATATCTTTTAAAGAATTATTTGTAATTTTGCCCGTCAAAAATGTGAGCAAAGCGCTAAACCCTTTGTGCCATCGTTTTTTTTTGAAGAATAAATTTTAATAGAATGAATATATCATACAACTGGCTGAAAGAGTATCTTGATTTCGATTTACAGCCTGATGAAGTAGCAGCAGCTCTTACTTCCATTGGTCTAGAAACCGATGGAGTGGAGGAAGTTCAAACCATTAAAGGTGGATTGGAAGGATTGTTTATCGGCGAAGTATTGACTTGTGTTGATCATCCTAATTCAGATCATTTGCATATTACGACGGTTAATGTAGGCGGAGCAGAACCTTTGCAGATTGTTTGTGGTGCACCGAATGTAGCTGCTGGGCAGAAAGTCGTTGTTGCTGTGAATGGAACAAAGTTGTACGATGGTGATAATTGTATTACAATTAAGCGTTCTAAAATTCGTGGCATTGAATCGAACGGTATGATTTGTGCCGAGGATGAGATTGGCATAGGTGCAGATCATTCCGGAATTATAGTTTTGCCTGATAACGCTGTGGTTGGTACTCCTGCAAAAAAATATTACAATATTAAGAGTGATTACGTTATTGAGATAGATATCACTCCAAATCGTGTAGATGCTACTTCTCATTATGGTGTTGCCCGTGATTTGGCTGCGTATTTGAAGCAAAATGGCAAATCTGCTACGCTAAAACGTCCGAATGTTGATGCCTTTAAGATTGATGTTGATGCTCCGGCTATTGATGTGGAAATTGGAAACGAAGAGGCTTGTCTTCGTTATTCAGGATTGACAATCAAGAATGTGACAGTAAAGGAAAGCCCTGAGTGGTTGCAGAATCATCTGAAGATGATAGGTTTGCGTCCTATAAATAATGTAGTGGATGTTACTAATTTTATTTTGTTTGAATTAGGTCAGCCTTTGCATTCATTTGATGCCGACAAGATTGAAGGTAACAAGGTGATCGTTAATACTTATCCTGAAGGTACAAAGTTTGTGACTCTCGATGGCGTTGAACGGATATTAACTGCCCGTGATCTGATGATTTGTAATATAAACAGGCCTATGTGCATTGCCGGTGTTTTTGGCGGACTTGAGTCTGGTGTTACAGAAAAAACAACAAACGTTTTTCTTGAATCTGCCTGTTTCCATCCATCATGGATTCGAAAAACAGCCCGCCGTTTCGGATTGAATACAGATGCTTCGTTCCGCTTTGAACGAGGTCTGGACCCGAACCAGACTGTTTATGTACTGAAGCGTGCTGCTATGTTGATAAAGGAAGTCGCCAGCGGTGAGATAACAGGTGCTATACGAGATGTGTATCCTTCACCTGTAGCTCCATATACAGTTGAACTGACTTACAATAAGATAAATTCTTTAGTTGGAAAAGTGATTCCTAAAGAGACAATCAAGAGCATTCTTGAGAGTCTGGAGATGAAAATAATTGATGAGACAGAAGAAAAATTAACCCTCCATGTTCCTGTGTATCGTATTGATGTTCAGCGTGATGTTGATGTGATTGAAGATATTCTCCGTGTTTACGGATATAATAATGTAGAGTTCGGAGAGCATGTTAATTCAAGTTTAAGCTATAAGACTCCGACTGATCACAGCTACAAGATGCAGGAACTTATCTCTGAACAGCTTTGTGGTGCCGGATTCAATGAAATCCTGAATAATTCGCTGACGCGTTCAGCTTATTACACTGAACTTTCAACTTATCCGGAAGCGCATTGTGTAAAGTTGCTCAACCCGCTCAGCGCTGATCTAAATTGTATGCGTCAGACGCTCCTGTTCGGTGGGCTTGAAAGTGCTGAATATAATATCAAACATAAGAATGGCGCGATCCGTTTCTTTGAGTTTGGCAACTGTTATGACTATAATATAGATAAGAAAAAGGATGGTGAGGCTTTGGCTGAATTTAGCGAAGACTATCGTTTAGCTTTGTGGCTAAATGGAATGCGCGTGGAAAACAACTGGGCTCATCCGGATGAAGAATCATCTGTTTATGAGATGAAGGCCTATGTCATCAATATTCTGAATCGTTTGGGCATTAGTATTAAAAAATTGATTTTTGGGACATTAAGCAATGATATCTATTCGGAAGGAATGACTATCACTACTGTATCCGGACGCCAATTGGGTTCATTAGGTGTTGTCGATAAAAAGCTTTGTAGGGTAGCGGATATTGATGCCAAAGTCTATTTTGCTGAATTGTCATGGACACAGTTGATGCGTGAAACGAAGAAAAACAAAGTAAGTTTCTCTGACATAGCTAAATTTCCTGCAGTAAAGCGTGATCTTGCTTTATTAGTTGATAAGAAGGTTCAGTTTGCTGAGATTGAGAAAGTCGCTGCCGAGAGTGAGCGTAAACTTCTGAAAGATATTCGCTTGTTTGATGTTTACGAAGGAAAGAATCTTCCTGTCGGCAAAAAATCATATGCTGTAAGTTTCTTCTTGCAGGATGAGGAGAAGACATTGAATGACAAACAGATAGATGCTATAATGAAAAAGCTCTCCGACAATATGAGCCAGAAATTAGGAGCACAATTAAGATAATTAATAATATAATTAAAGTAACAATATGGGAAGAGCGTTTGAGTTCCGTAAAGCAAGAAAGTTTAAACGTTGGGGAAATATGGCCCGCGTTTTCACAAAATTAGGCAAGGAAATTACGATCTGTGCGCGCGAGAGCGGTACGGATCCAGATAATAATCCTCGTCTGCGCGTGCTTATGCAGATGGCCAAGAAGGAGAATATGCCGAAAGAGAATGTCGACCGCGCCATCAAGCGTGCCGTATCGAAAGATTTCAGCGATTATAAAGAAGTTAATTATGAAGGCTATGGCCCTCATGGAATAGCTATCTTTATTGAAACAGCTACCGACAACACCACACGTACTGTAGCCAACATTCGTAGTTATTTTAATAAGAACGGCGGAAATCTCGGTACATCCGGTAGTCTTGAATATCTGTTCGATCATAAATGCGTATTTCATATTGCGAAAAAAGACGATGTGTCACTCGAAGATCTGGAGTTGGAATTGATTGACTTCGGGGTTGATGAAGTTGATAATGACGAGGATACCAATGAAATAGTTCTTTATGGCGAGTTTTCTAAGAATGCTGTTATTCAAAAATACCTGGATGAAAATGGATATGATGTAACGAGCAGTGAGTTTGTTCGCATTCCGAACGATTTAAAGGAGGTTACATCTGAACAGCGTGATGCAATCAATAAGCTGATTGATAGGATTGAAGAAGATGAAGACGTTCAGAATGTTTTCCATAATATGAAGGAAGACGAAGACGATGCAGAAGAAGCCTGATTCGGTTGGTACAAAGAATATACAAAAGCGCAATCTGGAAAGGCTTGCGCTTTTGTGTATTAGTTGTTATTGTTAATCCTTCAAAAGTGCCGTCAGCATTTTGATATCTTTTATAATATAATCTGCACCTGCTTCCTCAAGTTCTTCCTTGTTACCATAGCCATAGAGCACTCCAATCGAATCTATTCCATTTTGTTTAGCACCTATGATATCGTATTTGCGATCACCAATCATGACGGCTTTGTCTTTATTTGAAATGAACCCTTGATTCATAATGTAGTGTATTACCTCGCCTTTTGAAGAACGTGAGTGATCCATCGTATCGCCTCCGATAAAGGTGAAATAGGAAGAGATATTAAAATGATTCAGGATCTTGATGGCTAATGGTTCCGGTTTTGAGGTTGCAACAAACAATTGCTTTCCCAATTTCTTTTGGTCGATAAGAAAGTCCTCAATTCCTTCATATACTTTATTTTCGAGCCAACCTTTATCTATAAAGCGTTCGTGATAGATTTGGACGGCCTCTTCGGCTTGTTTCCTTGGAAACTGATAAAATTCCTGAAACGAATCGACCAGCGGCGGACCGATAAACGGAGCCAGATGTGTCAGGTTGTCTACCACAATTCCATAATGATTCAGTGCGTACTGCACAGATTTAGTGATACCTGTAAATGGATCTGTCAGCGTTCCGTCGAGGTCCATCAGTATGTATTCGTATGATTTCATTCTTTATTTTGTGTAAATTATGCGACTCGTTCTTTGATAACTAATAGTTTGTCTACCATTCCATGATCCATATCAATGATTTCGAATCGTAGATTTTTGTAATTGAAAATATCGCCCGATTTTGGTACATTTCCTGTCAGGTACATGGCAAGTCCGCTTAATGTGGAGAAATCTTCATCTTTCAGATCCTCATAATTCATGATGCCCATTCTATCCATAAAATCGTCGACATTCATCGATGCTTCAACCAGCATTGATCCATCTTGTCGGATAATGATATCTTGCTCTTCAGCTTCATTTTCCTCAAGGATATCTCCAAAAATACTTTCTGCAAGATCATGAAGCGTAATAATACCTTCTGTTCCTCCATATTCGTTGACAACAACGGCAAATTTGTTTTTATTGAGTTTGAAGATTTCTAAAACTTTCTTTGCATAAAGACTTTCGGGAATGAACAAAGGTGTTTGTGCTATACTTCGAAGATTAAATATATTTTCATTTCCCATCATCAGAATAATGTCTTTTACAGATACGATGCCGATAATTTCATCTTTCCCCTTTTCAACTAAAAGATAGTTGCTGAAATGTTTCTCACGGATCGTATTCAATACTTCATTTTTATTGTCAGTCGGATGTAGCAAAACGACATCTCTGCGGTATGTCATTAGTTCGTTCGCTCGTTTGTCAGAAAAACGAAGAACATCTTTCAGCATTTTTGTTTCGTCCTTATCGATTACACCTTGTTCGGAGCTTTGATGAAGGATCATTTTTAACTCGTCTTCCGTCATATTTGGATATGTGTCGTTTTTCATCCCGATAAGCTTATTTATAAGCCTAGTGGATAGGCTTAAGAACCATATGAAAGGATAAGCCACCTTACTCAGAATAATCATGAACGGGCTAAGCAATATTGCATATTGTTCAGGATTGTGAAGCGCTATCGATTTGGGAACGAGTTCACCGATGATAAGCGATAAATAAGTGATCAGAGCTACGGTTGTTATCATCGCCAGATTACCGGCATATGGTGATAGCTGAGGAATCATGGTGAAAAAGGGAGTGAGCTCATTGGCTATTGCTACACCTCCGAATGCTCCGGAGATAATTCCGATGAGTGTAATGCCAATTTGAATCATTGAAAGAAATTTCTCAGGCTCTTCAAGTTGTCTTAATACGGCTTTAGCTTTTTTATTTCCTTTATTCACAAATGTTTCCAGTCGTGTTTTATTGGATGAAACCAATGCGATTTCATACATGGCGAAGAGTCCATTCAAGATAAGGAGAAATAGAATGATGAGAAAATCCATAATGACATGATTCGTTAAGATTGCAAATCTACTCATTTTGATTAGAAATGGAAAATTAGCAAGGAAGAAAATTTGTGTATATCATTGGATCGGTAAATGTTCCGCCTAACACTGTGTGGTTTTAATATTTCATGCAGGTAGTGCTGTATCTTGAAGCCGGACAATGTAGATGATAGCGTTATTGCCATTGGGTTTGCAGTAGTAGTAGGTATTGCTGTAGACATCCATAGCATGGAGACTGGTGATATTCCCTGAATTGTAAAAATCGTCGTTTAGCTTATTGTATGCAAGGTTTTTTTCTTTGTCAAAACAAAAAGTATAAGCTTCAAAATCGTCATTGCAAGTAATTAGAAAGCGGCTTCCGATACGCCAGGGATAAACATTGGTGCGTACGAGACCATATTTTTCTTTCTGTTTAAGAAGGTTTAAGGTATCCTCAAAAAGTTCTTTGGAATGAGTCGGATTGGCTTCAACGTATATTTGTCCGTTGCTGACAGCCATTTCCGGCCTGTTGCTACGTTCTATATTTATACGTCCTACATTTACCGGGGTGATTTTTTGTGCTTCGATTGTTTGGAATGTTGTATCAAATTTGTACAGCCATTGCTCCATACATATTTGTCTACTGCATTTTTCATGAATAACATAGCGCTCGGCTGTAGCCCAGATGTGGTGATCGAAATAAGAAAGATGAATGAGCGAATTCCATGTGCGACCGTCGTTTAAGTCCTTTGTTCCTAAAAAAATTCCATTATACGTGTAATAGTATGCGTTTTGCTTTTCATCAAGCACGATCAGTTTTTTGTGAGGAGGATCAATCACATAGTCGGAAACCAGCAAGCTGTTTTCTGTTCGGTTTTGTTTATTGAATGTGATTTGATTAAGAAATTTACCTTTGCAATTGAAACGATAAAGTTGACGTTCGCTTACCAGAAACAGGTCATTGCCGTCTTTTCGTATCATCGTGGCTTGTTTCACTTGACAATGAGGAGTTGTTTCCAGGGGAATAGCCGTAACTTCCCGGGCAATATCCGAAAGGTTGCCTGAAATGGTACTTTGAGCAGATCTTTGTTTCGTAATCTGCCTGAAACCCTCGCTGAAGTAAAGAGCAAACAGCAGGATGATCATCAAGGTGAATGTCCTTTTCATTAATTTTGCTTTTGCTATGAATAACGTAAAGATAAGCCTTTTTATTATAACCGGGTAATTTTCTTACTATTTTTATAAATTGGAAGAATAGTTTGGGGGTAGTGTCGATTTATGCCATATTGACATACATATTCTTCTGGTATTGTTTTTGCAGATATATAGGTGTATTTAAAATGTAAGTAGGACAAGAAAGGAGATAAATATATGAATATGAATAATTTTACAATCAAGGCGCAAGAAGCTGTCGAAAAGTCTATACAGCTTG